>NZ_JAQVHI010000010.1:0-68590 GCF_028696275.1 Lascolabacillus sp. | reverse complement strand
AATCTTTTTATAATAATCAAAAACTCCTACACCATTGCCGGTATAAAATCTTACTGCAGAGCTGCCATCTGAAGAGAAAGTAATAGAAGTTACTTTACCTTGATCTTCATTTATTTTAGCTCTAATATCTTCATATGAAAAAAGGAATGACTTCTCTCTTAATTTTGCAGGATTTCTATAAATCCATACAGAATCATTTTCAGTTTCTATCAGGCTGTTCCCACTCCAAAGATAGTTAACCGGTATACGCGGAACATAGTTTCTATACTCATTTCCACCCGGGATGAGTTGTTCCAGGGTTAATAAGTCAGTAGATTGTGCATTAGTGCCAATAGAAAAAGTCAGTGCAAACAGTAAAGTAAATAACGAGAGTCTTTTCATTGTATTAAAAAGTTTTTTCCGAAAGAGTCTTAACAGTCCTATTATAGTTCTCAATAATATCTTTTACAACCATCGAAGCAGGTATTATTTCTTTTATATCAGATGCAATCTGCCCAATTTCCAGCTCACCTTCATTCAGGTCACCTTCAAAAATACCCCTCTTTGATCGTCCCCTTCCCAGATATGCACGCAACTCTTCAGCTGATGCACCTTTATCCTCCATTTCCTGCACCTGTTTATAGAACTCATTCTTTATCAAACGTACAGGAGTCACCTTTTTAAGAGCTACAATGGTATCACCCTCGTTGAGATTTATACATTTCTGTTTGAAAGCATCGCTGGCTGAACTCTCTAATGTTAGAGCGAAGCGTGTTCCCACCTGAACACCTTCTGCACCAAGAGCCATAACTGCAGCCATTGACTCACCCGATGAGATGCCCCCTGCAGCAATTAATGGCAAGTCAGTAGCCTTTCTTACCTGAGGAATAAGTGCAATTGTTGTTGTCTCTTCTCTACCATTATGACCGCCCGCTTCAAAGCCTTCTGCCACAACTGCATCAACACCCGCCTCAGTAGCTTTCATTGCAAACTTAGAGCTCGATACCACATGAGCCACCAATATACCCTCATCCTTTAGTTTTGATGTCCATGTTTTCGGGTTACCTGCTGAAGTAAATACAATTGGAACTTTCTCTTCAATAACAATTTGCATTATCTCCTCAATTTGAGGATACATAAGAGGTATGTTAACGCCAAATGGTCTATCTGTAGCTTTTTTACACTTCTGAATATGTTCACGCAACGTGTCCGGATGCATCGATCCCGCACCAATTAAGCCCAATCCTCCGGAGTTGCTTACAGCCGATGCAAGTCTCCATCCACTGCACCACACCATCCCGGCCTGGATTATAGGATATTCTATCCCAAAAAGGGAGCACACTCTGTTTCTGTTCATTATATTGTAATTTGATTTATTCCCGGTAATTCTGAATTATATCTTTTTCAGGTGCCACACTATTGCCGGAGTGCAAAGATAACAATAACTCCATTTTATTAGAACTCATTTTTATTTTGATTTTTTTTAGTAGCTTTGTATAAACTTCTAAATATAACTATAGATTATATGAACGTCCTTATTCTTGGATCCGGTGGTCGGGAGCACGCTTTAGCTTGGAAAATCCGAAAGAGCAGCTACTTAAACAATCTCTACATAGCTCCAGGTAATGCAGGAACAGCTATGCTTGGGACAAATGTCCCTTTCAGTGTAACAGATTTTGCATCAATGAAGGAATTCTCTTTAAGTCACGACATAGACATGATTGTTGTTGGCCCTGAAGATCCTCTCGTTCAGGGAGTCTATGATTTTTTCCATGATGATGAGGATATATGTCATATTGCTGTAATTGGTCCCTCCCGCGATGGAGCTCAACTGGAAGGCAGTAAGGATTTCGCCAAGAAGTTTATGTTCCGTAACAACATCCCTACGGCACTTTATAAAACAGTTACACTTGATAATATTGCTGAAGGCAACTCTTTTCTAAACACACTCCATGCACCCTATGTGCTTAAAGCAGATGGATTGGCTGCAGGAAAAGGGGTTCTGATAATTGAAGACCTGGATACTGCAAAACAGAAGTTAAAAGAGATCCTTGACGGTAAATTCGGAACAGCCGGCAAGAAAGTAGTAATAGAAGAGTTCATGTCAGGAATTGAGTGTTCAGTATTCGTACTTACTGATGGCACTTCATATAAAATACTTCCTGTTGCCAAAGACTATAAACGTATAGGTGAGGGCGATACAGGTTTAAATACCGGAGGAATGGGTGCAGTATCTCCAGTACCTTTTGCTGATGATGAGTTCATGGAAAAAGTGAGAACAAGAATTGTTGAACCAACAGTAGAAGGTCTCAAAAAAGAAAATATTGATTATAAAGGTTTTATCTTTATCGGACTGATTAATGTGCAGGGAGAACCTAAAGTAATTGAATATAATGTTAGAATGGGAGATCCTGAGTCAGAAGTTGTAATCCCTCTGATTAAGTCAGACCTTCTCGACCTGTTTATTTCAGTAACTACAGAGACATTAGATCAGAAACAGCTCGAAATTGATAATAGATGTGCAGCCACCATCATGATGGTTTCAGGAGGATATCCTGAAGCCTATGAAAAAGGGAAAATTATTACGGGCCTCGATACTGTTACAGACAGCATTGTCTTTCATGCCGGCACATCAACACTCGATGGTCAGGTAATCTCTTCAGGTGGGCGTGTATTGTCAGTCACATCATATGGCAACAGTATTAAAGAAGCCCTGGAAACTTCATATAAAAATATCGAGAAAATAGATTTTGATAAAAGCTATTACAGAAAAGATATTGGTTTTGATCTACAATCCGATATTTAAATAATCAGCTGATGCATCCTGTTGTAAAATCCTTTCGTAACAATTTCGTTGAGGGACGTTTTGCTATAGTGCTTACAACCCTTTTCGTAATTGTAATGAGAGTTGTGCTGTTTTACAAAAAGGGATTACCTGAAATTAGCGTTGCAGACGATAACTACCTTTGGGATTATATATCACATCTGTTTGATAACCCCTTAATATCATTCATATCATCCACTATATCTGTAATTATAATTTCGTGGTTGCTCTTCACTATCAACAACAGATACAGCATCATCCGTTCTCGCTCTAATCTGCCATTTATAGTACCACTATATTTCCTGAGTCTGCACCCATACTGTTTGGTGATGACAGGCAACTATATTGCAATAATATTTATCCTTTTCTCTTTCATCCCACTGTTAGAGTCCTATCAGAAACCAAATTCATATCTCTACTCATTCAGGTCATCCGTTCTCATAGCGGTAGCATCTCTTTTTCAGATTTATGCACTCTTTTTAATCACATTATGGTGGATAGGTGAAAGAACAATGCGAGGTCCCCAGTTACACTCTTTCCTTGCCTCAATATTTGGTGCCTTTCTTGTATATATTTCACTGTTTTCTTACTGTTTTGTTATTGATGATATTCAGGCATTCCTGTTTCCTTTAGCCAATCTGATAAAATTCTCCATACCTGACTTACCAACATACAATATTTTTGAATGGTTGTCAGTAGTATTTATTGCTGTTTTCTTTATCATAAACATAATCTTTAGTGCAAAAGAGTATGCGCGCGACAAAGTGATCACACTTAACCTGATGCAGTTCATGATTTACCTTATCATCATTTTGTTGCTATTGCAGATTGTATATTGGAAAGAGACACTCTTCTTTATGCTCCTATCAGTATCCATGTTATCTCTGATATGTTCATATTTCTATTCCAGGACAACATCCAAAACGCATATCTACATTGCATATTCAATGATACTTATATTGCTCCTTTTTTATCTGTCGCATATTTTCCCTGATACATTTCTGATAGCCCAAAACCTAAAAACAATATCCACTTTTCAGTTGTTTATTTAGTGTGTCCAATTGAATATCAGATAAATAGTTATGGAGGTGATTATGAAAAGGATAACAATTAATGGTCTGTTTTTACTTCTAACCATTCTACTCTTTTCTGCTTGCGGAAGCGCACAAACAGCAGCAGAAAAAGCACAATTAGCTGAAGAAATTGAAAATGCTGTTCAAATGCCAAACTTTACCTTCGAGGCAACTTATGCATATCCATCCGGATTCAAATCAATCTACCTTTCTCCCTACTATTCAGTAAAGGTCTCAGCAGATACTGTACAAGCCCATTTACCATATTACGGTAGAGCCTACACTGCTCCCATGGATCCTCGCGAAGGTGGTTATTTGTTTACAAGTACAGATTTTGAGTATCAGATTAATCCCGGTAAAAAAGCCGGCAACTGGTTAGTGAATATTCTTATTAACGATCTCGATCGACAGGTAGTGTTCAACTTTGATATATTTGAAAACGGAACCGGGCGGTTGAGCGTAAATGATGTCAACCGCCAGGCGATTTCGTTTCAGGGAAATGTAACTGCTAATTAAGAACAGTTAGTTTAATTTTTCTTTCAGGCTCTCAGGAAGATAGAAAGTATCATTCTTATCGATATAAACCACAACAGAGCCAATATCAAATGGTTTCCCGTTCAACTTACCCACTGAAGAGAAAGCCTTAACTTCCAAAGTGTTTTTCCCTTTTTTGATATTAAGAACAGGAAATGCGGGATCACTTTTGTCGGTTTTCATTGTCATACCATTAAAAACTTCAGAATGCTTTACAAAGATTCTGTCCGATAGTTCCTGCAGACTAATATCAAGTCCGGACACCTTTTGCAGGTACTCATTAACCTGAACATTGGTAAGATGTCCCTTAGGAGTATCACCCTGTGGGTGGTATGCAGATAGAAGCACCTCTTCACCGGTGTGCCCTCCTGTTGTAAATCCAAAGCACATGCGTGAGTTCAGTATATTCAGGATATTATGTGCCATATTGTTGCTTGTACCAACCTTTGTATAATCACCCTCCTGATAATTACGAGAAGATAGGAGAGTCTGGAGCTCCTCGTCAGTTATATCAATCCCGGTATAATCTCTGAATACATTTTTAATATTAGCAGGATCAGTTTTTATTAAAATAGACTCGAGTCCGTTTGCACTCAATTTAATACCAGAAACAGTTTCAAACAGCTGATCAATTGAAAGCTTGTCATAACCAGGGCATTCTCTTGAACCAATAGAGAATCCGCTATTCCCGTGATCTGCAAGAATAACCACTGCAGTATTGCCATCCTTCTTAGCAAACTCAATTACTTTACCCACAGCCTCATCAAAAGCCAGGTACTCATTAATCATAGTCGCTGCATCATTAGCGTGAGCAGCCCAGTCAACCTGACTACCCTCAACCATTAGGAAAAATCCATTCTCCTTTTCAGAAAGAATTTCAAGTGCTTTTGTTGTCATCTCAGCAATAGAGGGTACTCTGTCAGGATTTCTGTCAATATTATATGGTAATGCTTTTTCACCAAACAGAGCCCATACTTTACCATCACCATCATAATTAAGCAAAGCATCTTTATCATCCTGAATAAGAGTAATACCCTTGTTATTAAAATGTTGCTTAATATCATCAGTGAGTATACTGTTTCCGCCACCAAACAGGACATCCAGATTCTGATAAGCTATTTGTGGTGCTATAGCATTATAATTACCCCTGTTATAATAGTGTGCTGAAAAGTCGGCAGGCGTAGCATGAGGAAATTCACAAGTCACAACAAGTCCCACAGCCTTATTCTTTAGCAATTTAGATGCTTCAAGAATTGTTGCTGCAGGCTGATATGTACGATTACCATCAACAGGAAATATATCATTATCCGAAACCTCCGGATGAATAGAAACATTACCGGTTTGCTGTAATACACCCGAAGCGTAAGTCGACCCGGTTGGCGCCGAGTCACCAATAGGTGCATTAGAGGAGAATGTTGTTACCGTTCCTGATATATAAGGATCAACATTGAGTCCTTCCCCTAATCCGTTGTAATGCTTAAACCATCTGGCAGCAGAGTAAACACTAAGTGATGTACCATCAGGAATCATCACTATTACATTTTTAACTGGACTTACTTCTTGAGAAAAAGCTACTATCGGGAATATAAGTAACAGCAGCAGAAAATTAGATATCTTTTTCATTTTAACTATTTTGTTATAAACATTCATATGGTGAACGCACAAAGTTATAAAAAAGATGAACTTTATTATCAAGTTCGTAAATATGATTGTTTATCATAATTATGGTATATGGCAAACTACTTGATTTTCCTTATATTTGTATCTCTAAAAATTCAAAAAACAGAAAAAAATTAAAATCAAAATATAATGAGCGACAGAAAGCCACTGATTCTTATAACTAATGATGATGGATATCAGGCAAAGGGAATTGCCGAGTTAATAAATGCGATGAAAGGGTTGGGGGAGCTTGTAGTCTTCGCCCCCGATTCGCACCGTTCAGGCATGTCTAGTGCCATAACAACAGCTCATCCGCTACGTGCCAGAATCTATCATCAGGAGGAAAACCTTACAGCATATATGTGCAACGGAACACCGGTTGATTGTGTTAAGCTGGCACTAAATGAGTTTCTGGAGCGAAAGCCCGATCTTTTAGTTTCAGGTGTCAATCACGGCTCCAATGCAGGAATCAGTGTATTGTATTCAGGAACAGTAGCAGCTGCACTTGAAGGGTGTGTATCCAATATTCCATCAATTGCATTTTCATTGTGCGATTTTACACCTGATGCCGACTTCACTTACACAGCCAGAATTGCAGAAAAGCTTGCAAGGAAAGTTTTAAGCGATGGACTCCCCAAGGGAATTTGTCTTAATGTGAATGTACCTGTAGGAGAGGTAAAAGGAATAAGAATGACCACACAAACTCAGGGTAAATGGGTTAATGAATACCAGCGCTCTCAGGATGGTATCGGAAGAGACGTTTTCTGGATGACAGGCAATTTCGAAAACTGGGAGGCAGATAACGTAAACAACGATGAATGGGCATTAGCCAACGGTTATGCTGCAGTGGTACCGGTGAAAATAGATATGACTGCACATGATCTCATTCCTGAATTAAAAGAGTGGGAACTTTAATAGACTCCATCTTGTTCTCATATAAAAAGGTTTATCTATGAAATATTATATAGTAGCCGGCGAAGCATCCGGAGATTTGCATGCATCCAACCTAATGAAATCATTAAAACAGTTGGATAAAGAGGCAGAATTCCGCTTTTTTGGAGGAGACCTCATGAAGTCTGCCGGAGGTATACTCGTAAAGCATTACAGGGAGATGGCCTTTATGGGAATCATCCCTGTTATAATGAACAGCCGCACTATATTAAAGAACCTCTCAATTTGCAAAAAAGATATAGCAGACTATAAGCCCGATGCTGTAATACTTGTTGATTATCCGGGTTTCAACTTAAAAATTGCAAAGTATGTGAAGACAGAACTGAAGATACCTGTTTTTTACTATATATCACCAAAAGTATGGGCCTGGAAAGAGTATCGTGTAAAATCCTTCAAGAAGTATGTTGACGAGATGCTTTGCATCCTGCCATTTGAGGTAGAATTCTTTAAAAAGCATAACTATGACGTTCATTATGTAGGTAATCCCACTGTTGATGCTATTGCCGGCAGAGATCATAAAGATGAAACTTTCAGCGATTTTATAAAATCGAATAATCTTCCTGACAAACCAATAATAGCTTTGCTTGCAGGAAGCAGGAAACAGGAGATTGCCGGAAATCTCCCATTAATGCTGAAGTCTGTAGAAAGCTATGCAGATGGATACCAGTTTATTATAGCAGGTGCCCCAGGTATAGATCGCGAATTCTATAAAAATTATACTCTATCCAACCCTGATATTGTTGTACTATTTGATCAGACTTACAGAATTCTCGCACAATCAGATGCAGCGCTTGTGACCTCCGGTACAGCCACATTGGAAACAGCAATATTAAATGTTCCTCAAGTTGTCTGTTACAGCATGCCTTCACCCAGACTCTCAAGCTGGGCGTTTAGAAATATACTCCATACGCCATATATCTCACTTGTAAATCTTATTTGCGGGCAGGAGGTAGTTAAAGAGTATTTTGCCGCTACATTCACAGTAGAGAATGTGCGGAAAGAGCTGGGGCAGATGCTGCATGTGCAGAAGTACCGACAAAACATGCTTAACAACTACAAGGAGATGCGTGATATACTGGGAGAAAGCGGAGCATCAGACAGAGCTGCACAAATTATTTACTCAAAAACAAATTAATATTTCTTACATATTACATCTGTTATTCCTCTTTTTTGTTTACTTTGCGTATAAGAGCAACAGAAAATTTAAAACATTAATCAAATGAAAATCGGAATTCTTTCATCAGGTGGAGATGCACCCGGAATTAATGCTACCATTCGCGGTGTAGGTAAAACAGCCATCAATAACTATGGCATGCAAGTGATAGGTATTCAGAACGGATTCTCAGGTCTGCTATACAAAGATATTGTAGAGCTAACTGATGCATCACTTTCAGGAATCTTGAATTTGGGTGGTACTATACTTGGTACTGCAAGAGAGAAGGTATTCCGTAAAATGATTACCTCTCCCGATGAGAAGGACAGGGAACAGATTAAGGCAGCCTATCAGGAGCTTGGACTCGATTGTCTTGTATGTATTGGAGGCAATGGAACACAGCGTACGACATACATGCTGTCGCAGCTGGGATTAAACGTTATAGGTGTGCCAAAAACTATAGATAATGACGTTTATGGCACTGATGTAACCTTTGGATTTGATACAGCTGTAAATATTGCAACAGATGCTATAGACCGTCTGCATTCTACAGCCAGCTCACACCGTCGTGTTATGGTTATCGAGCTTATGGGTCATCATGCAGGATGGATCACACTTTATGCCGGTATGGCAGGTGGAGCAGATATAATATTACTCCCTGAGTTGGGGTACAACATGAAGGTTATAATCGACAAGATAAATAAACGTATGGAGTTGGGTAAAGCATACTCAATTGTTGCAGTTGCTGAAGGAGTGGAGCTTCCAACAAAGGAACGTCCGGCAACATATTTTGCCAGAGAGATTGAGGAGCAGACAGGGTATGAAACACGTGAAACCGTTTTGGGTTACATACAAAGAGGCGGATCACCCTCGCCAAGTGATAAAATTCTCGGTACTCTATTAGGCGGTCATGCAGCTGACCTTATACATGAAGGAAAGTTTGGTCGCATGGTAGCTAAACTAGGCAATAAAATATCTGATGTACCTTTATCAGAAGTTGAAGGGAAACTGCGACTAATTACTCCTGATACAGATCTTGTGGTTCAAGGTAAAAAAATGGGAATCTCTTTCGGGGTTTGGTAAAACCCCTTAAGATTCCATATCGTTATCTTCCAACTCAGTCTCAGATTTTATTGATTCTATCAGAACGTCCTGCAAATCATTACTTTCTCGCAATTTCTTAATTGCCATTTTTGCAGCTTTCTGATGAGATTCTTTCTTTGAGTAACCTTTACCTGAGCCAATCTCAACATTACCTACCTTAACACAGGATACAAAAACCGGGTTATTTTGTGAGTCGTATGACGAATCAGTCACCTCAAAGATAACATCAACCCTGTTTTTCTGTCCCCATTCAATTAATCTTGATTTAAAATCTACCTCACTCTTAAGTACTTTTTCAATATTAATATGTTGCTTGATCATCGTCTCAAAAACAAACTTCTTGGCAACACGATAACCCTGGTCGAGATATATAGCCCCGATCAGAGCTTCAAGTGCATCACCATAAATATTTGTATTGTGTGCAAGATTCCGGGTGGCTGAAACAATCAGTTTGTCCAGTCCCAGATTAATTGCAAGTTTGTTCAAAGTTTCCCTTTGTACTATTCGAGAACGCGTACTTGTAAGGAAGCCCTCCTTCTTGTTTTCAAATTTCTTATATAGAATATCCGCTACAATTGCATCCAATATAGCGTCACCCAAGAATTCAAGTCGCTCGTTATTCACCCATTTCCCTTTCTTGGAACGGACAGAAGAAGAGCGGTGAGTCATGGCTTCCCTGTACAGATCAATCCTATCAGGATAAAATCCCAGTACATTATAAAAAGTAAGGTAAGGCTCCTTCCCTCTGTGTGGAATAGCCTTAATCCTTTTTACTAATCTTCTTAACACATTACTTATTGTATTGCTTGAGAATTACACTTGCGTTGTGTCCCCCAAAGCCAAAAGTATTAGATAACGCAGCTCTTATCTCTCTTTTTTGAGCTTTGTTGAATGTAAAATTCAGATTGTAGTCAATTTCCGGATCGTTATCCCCTTCTACATAGTTAATGGTTGGGGGAACTATCTGATCTTTCAATGCCAGTATACAGAAGAGCGCTTCCATTGCTCCAGCGCCTCCCAGCAGGTGACCGGTCATTGATTTGGTAGAACTGATGTTTAACTTATAGCTATGATCGCCAAATACATCCTTAATTGCTTTCACCTCAGATATATCACCTACCGGTGTAGAAGTTCCGTGTACATTAATATAATCTATATCTTCTGGTGTCAGTTCAGCATCTTCCAATGCATTTCGCATAACAAGTTTGGCACCAAGTCCTTCAGGATGAGAAGCAGTGATGTGATAAGCATCAGCCGACATTCCTCCTCCAACTACTTCTGCATAAATTTTAGCTCCACGAGCTAAGGCGTGCTCCAGTTCTTCAAGAACCAGAACAGTACCACCCTCACCAATAACAAATCCATCGCGGCTGGCACTAAATGGTCGTGAAGCCTTTTCCGGAGATTCGTTTCTTGTTGAAAGTGCGTGCATTGCATTGAACCCTCCAACAGAAGCAGCACTAATAGTGGCCTCCGACCCTCCTGATACAATCACATTAGCTTTATTAAGTCTAATCAGATTGAACGCATCAACAATAGCGTTAGTTGATGAAGCACAGGCTGATACGGTTGCATAGTTAGGACCCCTCAGTCCATAAATCATAGAGATATGCCCTGCAGCAATATCGGCTATCATTTTCGGAATGAAAAAAGGATTAAATCTAGGGGCTCTATCTTTTTCAAGATAATAATTGCCTACCTCTTCTTCAAAAGTTCTTATTCCGCCAATACCGGCAGAGAATATCACACCTATTCTGTCTCTGTTTTCCTTGTCAAGATCCAGACCTGAATCCTCCATTGCCTCTTTCGCTGCGTGAATGGCAAATTGTGAGTATCGGTCATATTTCCTTGCCTCTTTTCTCTCGAAAAGATTGTTTGGATCAAAATCCTTTACTTCACAAGCAAACTGAGTCTTGAAAAGTGATGCATCGAAATGAGTAATAGGCCCGGCACCACTTTTACCTGCTAAAGCGTTTTCCCACGTGGTTTTCACGTCGTTGCCCAGCGGGTTGATGGTTCCCAGGCCTGTTACTACAACTCTTTTTAATTCCATGAATAGAATCGATTATTTCGCGTGTTGTTCTACATATGCAATCGCATCGCCAACACTTGAGATCTTTTCTGCCTGATCGTCTGGAATTGAGATGTTGAATTCTTTTTCGAATTCCATAATCAACTCTACTGTATCAAGTGAATCAGCTCCTAAATCATTAGTGAAGCTTGCAGTTTCTGTAACTTCAGATTCTTCAACACCTAATTTGTCGACAATGATCGATTTCACTCTTTGTGCTACTTCTGACATAACTTTCAATATTAATTAATAAATAAAATATTATTCTTAAATTTGCGTTTGCAAAGTAACACAAATTTTCTCTAATTGTGCAAGCTTTTGTACAGTAAAAATCAAAAAAGTGCACAAATAAACCATATTTGTGCAAAAAAATCAGCTTTTAAATGGTAAATGTAGCAATTTTTGCCTCAGGTAATGGCAGTAATGCCGAAAATATCGCCAACTATTTTCTTAATAATCTCGATATTAATATTGTACTTATAGTATCAAACAGGGTCAATGCATATGTGCATGAGCGAGCTAAAAAACTTGGCATCCCTTCTGTTACATTTTGCAAGAGCGATTTTGCCGATGGCACATCTATATTAAAGACACTCAAAGATTATAATACAGATTTTATAGTACTTGCAGGATTCCTTTTAAAAGTACCCGAAACAATCTTGTTGTCTTATCCCGAACGTATAGTAAATATACATCCTGCACTTCTTCCTAAATATGGTGGCAAAGGAATGTATGGTGATTATGTGCATCAGGCAGTAAAAGCAGGCGGTGATCAGCACTCGGGAATCACTATACATTATGTAAATGAAAACTATGATGAGGGAGACATTATATTTCAATCCACCTGTGAAGTTTTGCCAACCGACACACCCGAAGATATCGCCAACAAGGTTCACGCCCTTGAATATGAGCATTATCCTAAAATAGTAGAGGAAATAATAAAAAATTCTTTCCCTAAAACTGATTAAATTAAAAATAAATTGTATCTTTGCACTCCCATTGCGGTCGTGGCGTAATTGGTAGCCGCGCTAGACTTAGGATCTAGTGTCGAGAGACGTGGGGGTTCGAGTCCCTTCGACCGCACAACAAAAAACCAATTACTAGCTCCCTTAAGAGAAGTCTTGAGGGAGTTTTTTTATTTAACAACCCTCAATTATCACTCCCCTTTTAAATATACTCAATCTTCAATACCTCAAATAGAATATCTTTGTTATCTCGTTTTAAAACAGCTTTATCTCCAACTTTCTTGTTAGTCAGTACTGTTGCCAAAGGTGACAGAAAGGATATTTTGCCTTTCGAGACATCGGCTTCATCAACGCCTACAATTTGAAAAGTTTTTATCTTGTTTGTTTCCTCTATCTTTAAGGTAACTGTTGCTCCAAACCTTATCTCATTTTGTGGTTGATCTTCTAAATTGATCACTACAGCTGAATCTATTCTGTTATCAAGCAGAAATATTTTCGCATTAATAAATTTCTGGGCAACCCATTTTTCATCTTCGTCTGCAATGTTAAGACTTTCTCTTTCTAAGACAAGGCTCTCCCTCTCAGCCAATAACTCATCCATCCCTGCTTGGGTTACATAATTAATTTCTCCTTCAGGTAAAAAAGCTCTGGGTGGCACAATGGGTATTTTTTCCTGATCATCCTCTTTGACAAATCCTCGGCTCATAGTTATTAGAGTTTATGTTTTATTATTAAACAACTTATCTTCAAAAACTTCCCAAAAATTTAGAGGGATCTGCATTTGCATTTATAATTCTCTTTCAATTTCTGGATCAGTTAGTGTTGTCCTGATTTATTTACATATAATATAAACTTATTTCAGGGCATATCAAGTTTCACTCTGACTTTCCTCTTATCCGACTCTTACCCGGCTCTTATCTTCTTCTTATATGGCTTATATAAACAGGGTCATTATAAGTAGGAGGTAGGGGTCAGGTTAGGTTAAGATATGGATGAAATATACTGATAAAGATAGATATTCTGCAAAAAAAAGGAAACCATCCCGATAATTGGGATGGTTTCTTTTAAAGCAGTCGGGAAACAGAATGTTTTCCCTGATAGTTTATGATCAAATAAATGTATTAGTCTAACTGTGGACCTGAAGGGATCAAAGCTTTAGCTGCATCAGTGTCAGTATACTGTTTGAAGTTTTCAATATACATAGCTGCAAGTTTCTTAGCTTTTGCTTCCCATTCGCTCTTATCTGCATAAGTTGAACGTGGGTCAAGGATATCTGATACATTATTCAATTTAGCAGGTACAGTAAGATTCATAATTGGAATATGAATTGTTTCAGCCTCTTCAATTGAACCATCGATGATAGCATCAATGATAGCACGAGTATCTTTCAATGAGATACGTTTTCCTGTTCCGTTCCATCCTGTGTTTACAAGATATGCTTTTGCATTGTGCTGCTCCATTTTCTCAGCAAGACGCTGTGCATAAATTGTTGGGTGAACAGTTAGGAAAGCTTCACCGAAAGCTGGTGAGAATGATGGAACCGGTTCAGTAATTCCACGCTCTGTACCTGCAAGCTTGCTGGTAAATCCGCATAGGAAGTGATACTGTGCCTGGTTGTTATCCAAGATTGATACCGGAGGTAATACACCAAATGCATCAGCTGAAAGATAGATGATCTTTTTAGCATGTCCTGCACGAGATGGCAATACAATTTTGCTGATGTGGTAAATTGGATAGGATACACGTGTATTTTCTGTTGCAGAGATGTCAGAGAAATCGATATTACCTTCATCATCAACAGCAACGTTTTCTAGAAGTGCATCGCGACGGATAGCTCTCCAGATGTCTGGTTCGTTCTCTTCGCTCAGGTTTACAGTTTTTGCATAGCAACCACCTTCGTAGTTGAATACTCCGTTGTCATCCCATCCGTGCTCGTCGTCACCAATCAAGAAGCGTTTTGGGTCGGCAGAAAGAGTTGTTTTACCAGTTCCTGAAAGACCAAAGAAGATAGCTACATCACCATCTTTGCCAACGTTTGCAGAGCAGTGCATTGAAGCGATACCGCGTAATGGCAGATAGTAGTTCATAAGGGCAAAAATACCTTTTTTCATTTCACCACCATACCATGTTCCACCGATAACCTGCATTTTTTCGGTAAGATCGAACAGGGTGAAGTTTTCAGAATTTAATCCGTGCTCCTGCCATTTATCGTTGGTAGTTTTAGATCCGTTTAAGCACACGAAATCAGGCTCTCCGTAATGAGCAAGCTCGTAGTGAGAAGGACGAATGAACATGTTGGTCACAAAATGAGCCTGCCATGCTACTTCCATGATGAAACGTACTTTCAAGCGGGTGTCTTCATTTGTACCGCAGAATGTGTCAACTACATAAAGTTTTTTAGCTTTAGAAAGCTGAGTAGTTACACGACCCTTGCAATAGTTGAATGCTTCTTTTGAACATGGGCGGTTGATAGTACCATCCCACCAAAGAGTGTCTTTTGTTACGTCGTCTTTCACGAAGTATTTGTCCTTAGGAGAACGACCTGTGAACTTACCTGTGTATACAGCTGTTGCACCACTCTTTGTTAGCTTAGCTTTTTCGAAACCTTCATTTGCAGGATTCATCTCATCTTGAAAGAGAGTCTCGTAAGAAGGATTGTGAACTATTTCAAAATCCCCCACAATTCCGTACTTGCTTAAATCTAAATTTGCCATCTTAATAATTAGGGTTTAATGTTTATGATTGTATAAAACTTATTCTGTATTTTAAACCTGAAACAACTGTACAAAAATATACAAATTATTTTATTCTGGAAAGGAATTAAAGAAAATTTTCTTTAATTGGTGATTTTTTCTCCTTCAAACCTCTAATTCAACAAAAAAAGGATATAAAAGTTTAGATAAAGAACGAAAAATTGTACCTTTGTTTTCCGAAAATAAATTTATCCCTATGCAAATAATTAACTTTTCGGAGCAAAATTCGCTAATCAGTATCTATATACGCGAAATAAGAGATATAACAATCCAAAATGACAGACTTCGTTTTCGCAGAAATATAGAGAGGATTGGAGAAATCATGGCTTATGAAATTAGTAAGCAGTTAGCCTATAAAACCATAAGTGTTAATACTCCACTAGATGTTGCTGATGCAAATATTCCTGATGAGGAGATAGTGATTGCTACTATCCTTAGAGCGGGTTTGCCGTTTCATCACGGTATGCTTAATTATTTTGATGGTGCGGAAAACGCGTTTGTATCTGCTTACAGGAAGTATAAAGAGACGGGGCATCAGTCGTTTGATATCCACATTGAATATATTGCTTCACCCTCTATAGAAGGTAAAACATTGATTCTTACTGATCCGATGCTTGCCACTGGAAGTAGCATGGATCTTACTTACAGGGCACTGCTTACAAAAGGGAATCCATCTAAAATTCATATTGCAACTATAATTGCAAGTCAGCAGGCTATTGACTACTGCAAGATGCATTTCCCTGAGGATAAAACTACTATATGGGCTGCTGCAATTGATCCGGGATTGAATGAGTCTTCTTATATTGTTCCAGGTATTGGTGATGCAGGCGATCTTGCCTACGGTGCTAAGGTTTAGTCGTAGAACTTTTTCTCGAAAGCTTTAAACTCTCCTTTATTTAGAATCAGTCGTTTCCAGACAGCTGACAAAAATCCTGTTCCATAGCCTGTGAGCTGTATCCATGATGCTGCAATGCTATATAGGGCTACATTGAATGATTTGCTGATTTTGAGTGAATCTATGAAGATAACTATAGAGTATACTACAGGTGTCAGGAGGAACAGAGGTGATATTACTGATAGTAACACCATTGCTGCCATTCCAACCACAAAGCAGGCGGGAAGTGAGTGAACTAATTTAAGTGAGCCGGGATGCAGCAGGTGCAGATTGATTCTGGCAATTCCTGAATTGTAGACCTGTTTGAAAAACTGACGGAAGGTGGACCTTCTCTTATGGTAAACATAAGCATCGGTAATCAGTGCAGTTTTAAATCCTGACTTAATGAGGCGGAGACTAAAGTCGATATCTTCTCCAAATCTCATCTTTCCATATCCACCAACTGCTTTAAATGCTTTTTTTGTTACGCCAAGGTTGAAACTACGTGGGTGAAATTTATCTATCGATTTTTTTCCTCCTCTTATTCCTCCCGTAGTAAAGAAGGAGGTCATAGAGTAGTTGATAGCTTTTTGTATGGTGGTAAAGCCGGGGAGTGCAGCATCTGGTCCTCCATAAGCATCTGTATTGTAAGATGAAAGGAATCTGACTACATTCTCCAGGTAACTCTCGGGTATGATGCAGTCGGAGTCGAAAAAGATAAGCCACTCATACTGTGCAAGCTCTGCTCCTGCATTTCTGCTTAAGCCGGGGCCCGAATTTGCTTTTTCGAAATAGTTAATGTTAAGCCGATCGGTATATTTACCGGCTACCTTATCACTCTTTAGTGTTGATCCATCTTCTACGATTATAACTTCAAACTGCTTGAAGGTCTGATTAGAAAGACTCATTAGTAGTTCGTCCAGCTCGTCGGGACGGTTGAAGACTGGTATTATAACCGAGAATTGCATAGGTGATCTTTTTTTTATTCTGTACAAAACTAAACATTTTCTTTCGTTCTTCAATTTATTTGTGACTGTTGATTGTGATTGATAAAAACAAATAAAAAAATGTGAAAATCATTGAATATTTAAAAAAATAGAATACCTTTGCGAATTATAATATTCAGATATAAGTAATGTCCAGGCTATTTATAGGCATAATTATTTGTGTATCAATACTACTAACTATCACATGCAGTAGGGGAGATGGAACTGTCATTAAAGGTGAAATAACCAGTCTTGACTATCCTTATCTTCTTGCTACATATCTTTCTTCTGATACGCTGGTAATTGATACTATACCGGTTAATAGCACTGGAGGGTTCTCTTATAATGTTGATATAGATTCACTGACTACATTCACTATCTATATGAATCACTATGAGAGTGCTGCTGTAGTTTATGCTGACAAGAACCAAAAATTAAAAGTTGTTGGTGATGCTAAATTGCCTGATCTGATAAGAGTTAACGGTAATGAAATCAATGATGATCTTACTCTGTTCAAGAAGCAAAACCAGGATCTGCTGAAACAGCGAGGTCAATTGCTTTTCAATTTCAATATAAGTGGTGATTCGGATTCTATACAGTTTAATACTTTAAACAGGAATGATGATATCGCTAGCATGAACCTGCTGAATCATGAACTAACTTTAAGGGCAGAGGAGTATATTCGTGAAAATCCTACAAAACTATCCAGTCTTGTGCTTATAAGTAATTTCTTTATGAACAGCGATACTCCATTAGCACTGGAGAGGGTTTTGGGATATATTGAGGGTGATATAAAAGAGACGCGAATTGCAAAACGATTATATGCATATTCCGAGAAGGTGAACCGCTCTGCAGAAGGTGCAATAATTCCATATTTTCAGTTGCACGATCTAAAGGGTGATACTATAAATTCTTATGATTACAAAGGTAAATACCTGCTTCTTTCATTTGTTTCCTCTTCAGGAATTGAGTCACGGGAAACAATTGAGCTTCTGAAAAATGAGTATGAAAAGCTCGATAGCAGCAAGGTTGAATTTGTTTCTGTATATATTGATTCAGATATTTACCCTGTAGATTATCCTCAACAAGATTCGATACCCTGGACAATAGTTCCCGAAAAAAGAAGCTGGGGATCTGATATAGTTGATTTGTTAAATGTGCAGTATATACCATTTAACATACTTGTTAAACCTGACGGTGTTATAATGGAGAGGAATGTTCCTTCCCAGGAGGTTGCTGAGGTAATCAACAAATCATTAGATAATTAATTTAAAAAATATAATCTGAAAAACTGTAACAAATGCTGGTCAAAGTATTTGGAGCAGCTGTTCAAGGTATAGATGCAACTCTAATCACTATTGAAGTAAACTGCTCTAGAGGTATCCGGTTTCTCCTTGTTGGGTTACCGGATACTTCCGTAAAGGAGAGTCACGAACGTATTGTGTCGGCTCTGGAAGTAAATGGGCTTAAATTCCCTCGCAAACAAGTAGTTATTAATATGTCGCCCGCAGATATCAGGAAAGAGGGTTCGGCGTACGATCTCCCGCTGGCTGTTGGAATTCTGGCAGCTTCTGAGTCTGTGAGAACGGATAAGCTTGGTGATTATCTTATTATGGGTGAGCTTTCGCTTGATGGCTCTGTTCTGCCCCTGCGAGGTGCCTTGCCTATTGCTATAATGGCAAAAGAAAATGGCTTTAAAGGGCTTGTTCTGCCATTGGCGAATGCTAAGGAGGCTGCTGTTGTGGAGGGCCTGGATGTTTATGGTGTCAGCAATATTAGAGAGGTGGTTGATATGTTCAATAACAACGAACTGCCTGATGTAACCAAGGTTGACCTTGAAGAGGAATTCAGAAATAGCATATCTGATTATGAGCTTGATTTCTCAGATGTTAAGGGTCAGGAGAATGTAAAAAGAGCAATTGAAGTTGCTGCAGCAGGAGGCCATAATATAATTATGGTTGGTCCCCCTGGATCAGGCAAATCTATGATGGCTAAAAGGGTGCCATCAATTCTACCTCCATTTACTCTGGATGAGGCACTCGAGACAACCAAAATACATAGTGTGGCGGGAAGGACTGATTTGAACTCATCTCTAATGTTTAACCGCCCTTTTCAAACACCTCATCACTCAATCAGTAATGTTGCAATGGTTGGGGGTGGTACTAATCCGCAGCCTGGAGAAATAAGTCTGGCTCACAACGGGATACTGTTTCTGGATGAGCTGCCTGAATTTAATAGGAGTGTTCTTGAGGTGCTGCGTCAACCTCTTGAGGATCGTGAAATTACCATATCAAGATCAAAATACAGTGTTAAATATCCTGCCGGATTTATGCTGGTAGCAGCCATGAATCCTTGTCCCTGCGGCTATCATAATCACCCTGACAGGGAGTGTGTATGTCCTGCCGGCTCTGTTCTTAAGTACCTCAATAAAATATCAGGTCCGCTCATGGATAGAATAGATATACAGATTGAGATTGTTCCTGTACCATTTGAGAAGATATCTGGTAGGGCTTCTTCAGAGAAGAGTTCTGATATAAGAGAGAGGGTTATCAGGGCAAGGGAGATACAACGTAAGAGATTTAAGAGTGTAAAGGGTGTTCATTCTAATGCGCAGATGACAAGCCGGATGCTGCACAGATTTGCACAGCCTGATGCTGCGGGACTGAAGTTGCTTAAAACAGCAATGGAGCGACGATCGCTTTCGGCAAGAGCATACGACCGTATATTAAAGGTTGCCCGTACTATCGCTGATATTGATAACAGTGAGAATATAAAACCCGTTCATATTGCAGAGGCTATAAATTACAGGAATCTGGATAGTGAGAACTGGGCATATAAGTAATCACCTTTTCTCGAAGTGATGATCATCATAGTATTTAGTGAAGGTATGTCCCCACCTGAATCCTAACCTGCGGAACTCATTTGCAACTATGTGGCCGGGGTATAGTGTGCCGTTGACAGTTGTGTCCAACACCGCTCCGGCCGGAGTGTTTGGTCTGTCTATGTTTTTCCATCTGAGTGGATTGAATCTTGGATTTATATCAATTGCCATTCCTGTGGCATGTTTTGAATAGGATATGTTTCTATAGCAGAAGCTATAGCTGTTGTTGTCAGCCATAGATAGACTATCATTCCAGCCATATTTTACTATTGGTATTGCTTTTTCAATTACAAATCCCTCATCTAACATGAAGCTGAAAATCTCTTTTATATCATTGGCGATTTGTCGGTTAGTAACCACCTGCCCTTTGTGAATCTTGCCATCAGTGGATATGTAATATACATCAACCAGTTCAAGCTGACTGATTATTTCTTCGGGTGCTTCTGAATACTCTACTGCTTCATCAAAAGTATAGCTTGCATCTATTATTGTGTCGGGCAGCACAGGTTCCTGTATAATATTTTGTAGATCCTCTGCAGTGGAATCTGCATGGATATCTGCAGGGGTCGCTGAATCTCTTCTATTATTGTTACAGGATAGAATGATTAAGAAAATCAGGAAGAAAAGATTTTGGAGTCTCATCCCTTGTAAGCTCTCTTTTATTTGTTTAAATGTTTCTTAATTCAGCTCCAGACCAAATTCATCTGACAGTTTCAGTAGTGAAGGGTTCTTTTTTGCCATCTCATCAAATATCTCTCGAGAGGTGAGTGGTTTTTTGATAGCATTTCCTTCTGCAATCTTTATTGTCATTGTTAGATCGTCGTTCTTAACCTTGCTTCTGAGAAATGAAAGGATTGAAAGACTGCTGTTTGTAAGGTACTCTTTGTTTATCTCGGTATTTACTTCTACCTCGAAGATTACATCACTGATCAGTCTGGGATGATAGAGGCTCATGGTGTTTTTGAGTAGCGGTTCTCCTTTGAGATTTGCTGCATATTCATCCCATGCTTCTTTAAGCTCTTTTTCCGTGAATGGGTTGTTGCCATTGCCGGTGCTTGCTTTTTTCTCTTCTTCGGGCTCTTCCTCTTTCTGATCTCTAAGAGATAAGATGGATATACCCATTCCTTTTAAGGCAGATTTCTTCTTTACAGGGGTAGTTGGCTTTGATGTTTCATCAGGTGTTTGTTCTGTCTTTTTTTGAGTTGGCGCAGTCTCCACCTTTGGTGTTGCGTCAGATTTCTTTACCTCCGTTTGCGAAGTCTTTGATTCTGAGGCTGTTTTCTCAATCGGCTTTAGAGAACTTTTTTTTTCTGCAGCAGATGTGGGATTCTCCTGAAGTTGACACAGTTTAATTAGTGTAAGCTCAAGAAGCAGACGTCTGTTTTTGCTAACCCTGTAGTTGAGGTCGCACTCATTTGCAATCTCAATTGCTTTGTAGAGGAATTCATTACTACATTGCTTTGCAGTATCGATATACTGATCTCTTATAGATGCACCAACCTCAAATAGAGAGGCTGTCTTTGGGTCCTTGCAGACCAGCAGGTCACGGAAGTGCGATGCTACACCACTAATGATATATTGTCCCTCAAAACCACGGTTCAGGATATCGTTAAGAATCAGCAAGCAATCTACAACATTGCCGGCAAGAATAGCGTTGGTAAGTCTGAAATAGTATTCGTAATCAAGTACATTGAGGTTTTCAATTACTGCTCTGTATGTTATATTTCCCTGTGTGAAGCTTGCGGTCTGATCAAATATTGATAGTGCATCACGCATACCGCCATCCGCTTTTTGTGCTATAACATTCAGTGCTTCTGCTTCGGCTGTAACGCCCTCTTCCTGTGCAACGTATTGCAGATGTTCAACAATATCGGCAATATTTATACGGTTGAAGTCATAAACCTGACAGCGTGATAGTATTGTGGGTATGATCTTATGTTTCTCTGTTGTAGCAAGGATAAATATCGCGTGGGAGGGAGGCTCTTCAAGTGTCTTTAGAAATGAGTTGAAGGCAGATTGCGAGAGCATATGTACCTCATCGATAATATAAACCTTGTATTTGCCTATCTGTGGTGGGATGCGAACCTGCTCGATCAGCATGCGAATATCATCTACACCGTTGTTGGATGCAGCATCAAGCTCATGGATGTTGTATGACCTCTGTTGGTTGAATGCAACGCACGACTCGCAATTGTTACATGCTTCGTTATCGGGAGTGAGGTTCATGCAGTTGATTGTTTTCGCGAAAATGCGTGCACAGGTGGTTTTACCGACACCGCGGGGACCACTGAAAAGATATGCATGCGCAAGTTTATTGCCGACAATGGCATTTTTTAATGTAGTTGTCAGAGCCTCTTGCCCAACCACGCTTTTGAATGTGGATGGTCTGTATTTTCTAGCAGAAACAATAAAAGTATCCATGTATATTCGGGATGATTTGGATGATCAGTAAAATACAAATGTACTAAAAAAATATCGGTTTTTTCCACGGTTTTTCTATCTTTACCGAGATAAGCAAAAATAAGAAGTTAGTATTATGAGAAATATTTTGTCTTTGTGTTCGTTTACCCTACTTATTGTTATTTTATCTGCTGTTTCATGCTCTTCTGGCAAGGAGTATCAATCTTCTAAAAGAGATATTAAGGATAAGGAATTATCGGTGGTCTCTCCGACAATTGTGCCTGATACATTTGTACTTCCTGATATACCTGAAGTTATAACAGATACGGATGAGCGTGCAAAATATCTTGTAAGTCATTATTGGGACAGGTTTGATTTTAGTAATGCTGATTTAGCCAGACGCCCCGAAATTACTGAACAGGCTTTTGTGGATTTTATCAATATACTGAATTACGTACCAAAGGCAAATGCTGATGAATCGCTTGTGAATACTCTCAGGAGCGCTGAGGCAGATACTGCAATGTATGTACATTTTATTTCGCTTTTTGAAAAGTATTTCTACGATCCTAATTCACCTTTCCGTAATGAGGAGTATTATATCCCTGTGTTGAATGAGATTGCAAGATCTTCGATGTTGACAGATGTTTCAAAATCGGTATACAAATTTCAGCTGGATATGGTAAAGAAGAACAGAGTGGGTGAAAGAGCCAATAATTTCAGCTACACTCTGGCGTCGGGTCGTTCTTACTCTTTATATGATCTGCAAAGTGAATTTACTATTCTCATGTTTTCTAATCCGGGATGTCCCACTTGTGAAGCTGTAATTGCGCAGATGGCAAAATCAGCGCCTATAAACAATGCTCTTTCGAGAAATAGTGCTAACAGGACAATGCTTACAATACTTACTCTATATCCTGATCAGGATCTTGATGAGTGGCTGTCGCATCTGTCTGATTTGCCTACTGGATGGGTGCATGGATATGATAAGGATCTAAAGATTACTAATCAGAGATTATACGATATAAAGGCTATTCCTACCATATATTTACTGGATAAAGATAAGAGAGTGTTGTTGAAAGATACTTCAATTGAGGCAGTTGAGTCGTTTTTTTCGGTTCAACATTAAATGAATTCCTCAAATTTAACATTTGAAATGAAATTTTTTATCTCAAAAATTCGGTATTACAAAAAAATGACATACTTTTGACCTCTTTAAAATCGGACTTTTAGCGAAAAGTCCTTATAAATAAAAGGTTTAGCAACTGCGAGAAGCACGGCTTGCCTATTTACTAACCAAAATTATTTTATATGAGGTACGTGAACTTTTGCCTTATAGCAATATTTTCACTTGTATTATCATCGGGCTCTGTAAAGGATGCTGCTCCATCAATAGGTTATTATCCGGGAGAAGTAATACCTGATATTATTTTAACGGATGTGGAGGGTGATAGTTATAAGATAAGTGATTATAAAGGCAAAAAAGTCGTGGTTAATTTCTGGGCATCATATGACGCCCAATCCAGAGCCACAAATGTTCTTCTGTATAATTATCTTAAGATGAATGATGCAGACGCAACGTTTATATCTGTCAGTTTTGATAAGAACAAAGATGTTATAAAGAGGACTTTTGAAATGGATAACCTCGAAGGAATTTCACAGTTTTGTGAAATTGATGGGGCAGATTCAGAAATCTATAATGATTTTAAGCTGAATCGAGGCTTCCGAAATTACTTAATAGACGAAAACGGAGTTATAAAAGCGATGAATTTCACTCCGGATGAACTAAGAAGTTTGATTTAAGTATTAAAAGAAGAATTAATTAAGAACGGTCGTTGTATTTTCAGCGTCCGTTTTTTAATTTGTTTACATCCTGAATTCTTGTCTAATGCTTGTCTGCAATTTGTTATAGATATATTTCGTATCAAATTGATAGAAGTTCTAATTTATAATGTTTTAAATTGGATTAAAAAATTGCAAAATAAATACAATATTATTACAAATTAATTATTACATTTGTGCGATTTAATTGAAATACCGATAGTTATAATTCTTAATTCTTTGATGTATATTTTTAAAAAGAGGTGAAAAATATAGCATAACCAGGTTTCCATGAGTTAAATTACAAGTTTTATGAGTATTCAATCTGAAATTAAAATTAACCAGTTTCAACTGGCATTGTTGCTTGATGAATCTGATAAAGATTTTTTCAAATGCTCAATAGCGCACAATGTGTATTGTTTAAACTGCAGAGATGTTGCAAAAAATGGGATTGATATCACAGAACTTTATCTTACAGAGTTTAATGATATTAGGGTACATGGCAGATGTAAAATCTGTAATTGTGAAGTTCGCCGACTTTTTGAGTTCGGCGAGGAAGATAAATTTAATAATAAAGCTAAAAAATTAAGAAAATCTATTCAAGCATCCTGAAAAACTGATTTACATATATTATATTTGCACCCAAAAAAATTTATTTTAACAATTAATGGAAAACAAACAGCTCACTCCGTTTTATAAAACCATTGTTGGAGTGCAATTTCTTTTTGTTGCTTTCGGTGCAACAGTATTAGTTCCTCTCTTAGTCGGGCTCGATCCCTCAACAGCATTATTTACTGCAGGTGTTGGTACTCTGGTATTTCATTTAGTTACAAAGGGTATTGTTCCAATTTTCCTTGGAAGTAGTTTCGCATTTATTGCTCCAATAGTAAAAGCTACAGAGCTGTATGGTTTAGCTGGGACACTTTCTGGTATGGTGGCAGTTGGTTTTGTGTATATAGTTATGAGTGCACTTGTAAAATGGCAGGGGGTGAAGCTAATTAAAAGATTGTTTCCACCGGTGGTGATAGGTCCGGTAATTATGCTGATCGGTCTCTCTTTAGCCGGTACAGGTGTGGATATGGCAAAAGAGGACTGGTTGCTGGCAATCATTGCACTTACTACTGCAATTGTTGTGAGCTTGTTTGCTAAAGGGCTGCTAAAGCTTATCCCGATATTTGCAGGTATCATTGTTGGTTACATTGCAGCTGTGATCTTAGGAAGGGTAGATATGTCTCCTATTACTGAAGCTGCCTGGTTTGGTTTGCCTCATTTTGAGAAACCTGAATTTTCATGGGGCGCTATATTGTTCATGATACCTGTGGCAATTGCACCGGTAATTGAGCATGTTGGCGACGTATATGCAGTTAGCCAGGTGGCAGGAAAGGATTTTGTGAAGAAACCAGGTTTGCACCGCACAATGCTGGGAGATGGAATTGCTTGTATGATTGCTGGTTCAATTGGTGGACCTCCAGTTACAACATACTCCGAAGTTACAGGTGCTATGGTGCTTACAAAAGTTACCGATCCTGTAGTTATTCGTATTGCAGCTATAACAGGAATTGTTTTCTCTATGATCGGAAAAATCAGTGCGATCCTTAAAACTATACCCGGATCTGTGCTGGGTGGTATTATGCTTTTATTATTTGGGACTATCGCAGCAACGGGTATCAATAATATGGTTTCTAACAAAACTGATATGGGGAATACCCGTAACCTGATAATTGTATCACTTATACTTACTACAGGAATTGGAGGTGCTGTTCTGCAGATTGGTGAAATTAGCATGACAGGCATTGGTTTGTCGGCACTCATAGGAGTATTGCTGAATCTGATCATCCCTCAAGATAAGGTGGAAGAAAGAAGCAAAGAGTAGAAATTGATAATTTTGCTGAGTTTTTTTAACTTAAATTATTGTTAGGTAAAAAATATATCATTCTTTTGGGAAATATTCCAAAGGAATGTTTATATTTGTGTGTCACTGCCCACTCTTGTTCAAGTTTTTTAATAATGTGTAAGTTGAAAAACTATGAATTCGGTTAGGGAGAATACACTGCGACTGGTAATAAAACCTGAGTCTTTTAATGAAATAATTTCAGGTAAAAAAAAGACTGAAGCAAGGGAAATTAAGGATACTACCTTCAGGAAATATCTTCAAACATGGACTGAGGGCGATAATATAGGATTGCTGTATAATAAAGCTTTAATGGAGGGTGAACCTGTCAGCGAGATTTATTTATACAATAATGGTGTGTATCCATATTTCCCAATAGATTACAAATATCTGAGTATGACCACAGGACCCACTGGTAGTGGTGATATTCTTGTTGTGGAAATAGTCAATATTACTTTTGAACCTGTACTACAGAAAAACGGCTACCCTATACGTTTTAATATTGTTGAGGATGACTTCAAACCTTGCAAAAATGGTAATTATTGCTTCTGGTATATAGTTTATCATTTAGGTAAGGTAGTCGAAATAAAACATAGGAAGAGTGGAGCCGAACATATTATCTGAAATTTTTTGAGTATTATTCTATATCGATCGGATTACATCCTCAGCATCTAATCTGAATTTAGGGTTCAGGGATGGCTGATTCTCATCCTCTTTGTCTCTGTAACCTATGGCAACAGCAAACAGTGTCTTGTAGTTGTCATCTTTTAATATTGCATCATACTCTTTTGTGTTTATCCCTTCCATTGGAGTGGAGTCGATTCCTAAAGTCGCTGTGGCACTCAAAAAGAATCCTAAAGAGAGGTAAACCTGAGAGGTGAGCCATGTCATAATCTGCTCGTCACCCCTGGGTTTTAATACTCTATTGTAATATGTTGTAGTATATTCAGGTAAAAGTTTTAATTTGTTATTCTCGAAAGCCTCCGCATCTTTGACTACACTGAAAATAACAATGTGACTGGCGTCAAGTACCTTTTCTCTGTTTCCTAAAGAGAATTCAGCTAACCTGCTTTTTATTTCTTCGTCGGCAACAAAGGTGAATTTCCAGGGCTGACTGTTTATTGATGATGGACTTAACCTTAGAATCTCTTTCAGTTTTTCAATTGTATGTTCATCTATCTTTTTGCTGCTATCATACTTCTTAGTAGTGTATCTTTTTTGGGCTATATCTAAAAAACTCATATTTTATTCTATATTTATAAATTTAATTTATGATATTGGTATTGCAAATAGTGTGCCAATGTACTAAAAAAATTTCTTTATAAAATCGATAAAATTAGAATATGATATTCTGTATCTTTGAAGCTTTGAAAATCATTGTTTAGTTATTAAATGAAAATGAACGTTGCTTCTCTGAGTTATTCCCTGGTGAAATCTTCTCGTAAATCGATTAGTATAATTGTGCATCCCGATGGTAGAGTGGTGGTTAAGGCGCCTAAGCGGGCCACTAATGGACAGATACATGAGGTGCTTAAAAATAGAATGGGGTGGATTGAAAAACACAGGAAGAGATTTGAGGAGCAGAGACTTAAGAATCCTGAAAGAAAGTTTTTGAGCGGTGAGAAACATCTTTTTCTGGGGGAGGAGTTTATCCTTCGGGTTAGAAAAGCTGATGTTAACAGGGTGATGTTAAATTGTGAGTATATTGATGTTGAGTGTGTCGATGAATCAATAGTTGAGGAATTGATGCGCCAGTGGCATCTCTCTATGGCAAAGGAAAGGCTTCCTCAGATTGTCACACCTGTTATAGAAAGTTTCAGGAGTATATATAAAGTTGCACCTGCCAGAATAACTGTGAAACATATGAGGTCGAGGTGGGGGAGTTGTTCTTCCAGAAAGGCTGTTTCACTAAATAGTAAGCTGATCATGACTCCCGAAAGATGTATTGAGTATGTAATGGTGCATGAGTTGTGTCACCTGATTCATTTTAATCACTCAGAGAACTTCTATTCTCTCCTTGCAGAGATTTTACCCGACTGGAAGGAGAGAAAGAAAGAACTTCGGTCATTTTCACTTTACGGCTACTGATCCTATCAGGTTTGCTCCCAACTCTGTATTCCAGATTTCGCCGTTGTTGGCAAAGCGAATAGAACGTTTGTTAGTGCTTTTCTCTTTCGGATCGTTGATCTTAAGGTAAATGTCATATTCACCTGACTCTACAATGCCAAATTTACTCATGTTGATCTTGAAATTCAGATCGTGCCATGCCGATTTATTAGTGGGTCTGTTATCCAGGCTTGGAGTCCAGTCTCTGGCATCAATATCTGTAATGACTGAATATGTAGTTGATCCATTCTTGTTTTTCAGGATTACAGATACTTGCTTCTTATTGACTATTAATCCGAACCCTACGTTTTGTAGTTTTCCTCTGAATTTTAATGTTCCATTGGGTCTTACCTGCTTACTTGCGTTTGCATCACGAAGTACCAGACGATATCCCAAGCGATCACGCATAAACTCCATCCCATTTCTGCCATCATATACCGGATCAAATATCGCAGTGCGAGTTACTCCATCATGTTGAGGGGTAAATGGTACAGTTACATTCTCTTCATTGTAAATAAAATCGCTCCATAGACTGTATGCAGCTGAACTGTAGCTGGTATTGAGATGTGTTGTCTGTGCATATGATGCTTCATAGGGTACATTTGGGAATCTGGGGTAGAGCTGATATGGATTATCAGGCTCATTACCTGATCTTACGGTCTCTCCTCCATAGAAATTACTTTGATTTCTTGCCCAGGTTAAAGCACCATTTCTGTCATACTCACCTCCTATTAAATTAATACCTTCAGAAAGAGAGCCACCATCTGTAAAGTTGTCGCTGCCTCTTGAATAGCTGTCGTTGAACATTCCAAAACGTTGTGCGCGCGATCCACGTTCTGGAGCAGGTGGCAGATTTTTGAAGTTGTACTCTGTACCATATTCCATATTCTGCCATGCCATTACACCACCGGCATGAACAAGAATAGAGCGTGATTCAGGTACATAATCCAGAAGGGCATTAAGTAACCAATGGTAGCCTTCTGCAGTTCTGGCATATGATGAGGAGTGCATTTCCCCCCATGGGCCAAAGAAGCCGCCTTTTACTGTCATTATCACATCTTCATACTCTCTGAAGACATTGCCTATCTGCCAGAGATGATACTGTACCCAGTTCTTGTTCTCGTGACCGGGTATGCCGCAAAGGTCTGAATTTTCAGGAGTACCTCCATTTATACCACCTGACTCATACCAGGCGCGTCCTTGAGGCGCACCTGGTTCGCAGTCGTGTATAAACTCATCGTAACCGTCTCTGTTGTGATAAGTATAGCCTCTTCCATCGTAACTAAACTTTACGATTGCAACAGCTTCACTGTCCCTTATCTGCTGAAGTGCAGTCCTAATGTAATCAAGTGCCGCAGGGGTCAATGGTTGTGTTGTTCCATAATTGGGCTGTTTACTGCTCCACCTGCCTGCAGGCAATCCATCAAGTGGTGCATTTGAAGAGAAGTTTCTCAAATCAAATTCCATGTAAACAATGCGGGAGTCAACTTTTACATCAGTACCTGCAATAGTTGCCTTGAGATCAGGAATTGTTGGCTCTGATCCAGAATCAACAGGTACAACATATGATTGAGGTCTGTAAAATCCTCTGTCGGGGTTTGGGATATCAACAGGGTTCTCGGTGTAGTCGAGGTTTTGCTTTTGGAGTTGTGACTGACAACTTATTAATGTTGTTGCAAGTATTATCGAAATTAAAATAAATATTCTTTTCATCTATCTGTTATTTTATCGTTGTTGATCCTATGTAATTAGCTCCCAGCTCAGCATTCCACATATTGCCTTTGTTGGCAAATCGAATACTGCGTTTATTGATACTTTGTTCCAAAGGATCGTTTATTTTAAGATATATATCATATTCACCAGCAGGTACTGTTCCCAGCTCACTGAGGTTTACAGATACATTCATAGTATGCCATGCTTTTGTGTTATCAGCACGACTGTTTCCATTCTCATCTGTCAGCCACTCTCTGGCATCAAGATCTGTTAGTACACTGAATAAATCTGTACTATTTTTGGATTTGAGGATCAGTGAAACATTTTTTCTGTTGATGATATTTCCAAAACCTACATTTTGGATCTTGCCTGTGAAGTTAAGTCTGCCCGTCGGTTTGCAAGTTTCGCTGATTTTTGATTCGCGAAGAATAAGTCGATAACCCAACCTGTCGCGGAAATATTCCAATCCGGTTTTGCCATCATATACAGGGTCGAATATAGCAGTTTTAATTTCTCCGGTGTAGTTGCCGCTCTCAAGTTCCTCTTCGGAGGCAGGAAACTGTATCGGTTTTGTTACATTCTCCTCATTATAGATGAAGTTGTTCCACCTTGAATAATTGCCATGACGCATATTCAAGGCAGTTGTGCGCAGTTGCTGTGCTTCAATTATTGCACCAGGCATGTTACCAAATATATTGTCACCTATACCACCTTCACCCTGCAGAATTTGGTTCTGTTTGTGGAACCATTTAACTACTTTATAACGATCATACACACTGTTGCCATATACTTCAGCGATCATTGAGCTTCCTTCAGAAAGAGAACCATTGTCACTCCAATTACCGGCTGCATAGCTATCATTGAAGAAGCCGAAGCGACTTTCAGGTGAACCTGCAGGTGGTGCGGGCATTTCATCTATGTTGGTAAATGTGTAGTTTGTACAGTATGTTGCGTTATACCAAGCAAGATAACCTCCCGCATGGGTAATAAGTGGTCTTGATGATGGTACAGCCTCCAGGTAGGCGTCCAGAAGCTTTTTGTATGCGTCGGCATTCTGTGCTTCAGGTGATGAATGTTGTTCACCCCAAGGTCCCAGCATTCCTGTTTTAACGCACATGATGATATCTTCAAATTCCTGGAAGATTGGTGTTAGTTGCCAGATATGGTACTCAATCCAGGTTTTATCTTCATGTCCCTCTAAATTACACATTGCAGAAGGGTTGTTTTCGGTAATATACGTAGGCTCAGGTCCATGTATCAACCCCTCTTTAAGATCAAGGTGTGGGTATTTATGCGGTTCTATGTAATTGAAGCCATTACCGTCGTATGAAAATTTTACAAAAGCAACACCTTCACCATCTCTCACCCTTAACAGCAATCCTCTGATATATTCAATAGCATAAGGAGTAAGGGGTCCTGTTACACCTGTTCTTGCTTTCCCAGTGTGAGGATCAGTAAATAGTCCATCTTCATTATAAGCGAAAGCATCACTCGCCGACAAAAATGCATTTGAGGAGAAGTTGCAGAGGTCGAACGACATAAAAGATATACTTGGAAAAGCTGAGACTCCGGTCCCTCCAATATATGGTTTATCTTTCTGGTTAACACCGTTATAGAATTCTGTCTCCACAATATCGTCACCTTCAACGGTAGGTACTTGTCTACCATGATACAGGGGAGTTGTTTCGTCAACTGGTACTCGGTGATCTACTTCAGGAGTTATTCCATAGGGTGAATTAATCTCGTTTACTAACTCAGGAGGGATATTTTGCCAGCGGCCGCGATATGCTCCTCTATCAGGATTTGGGATATCAATTGGATCTTCTGTATAGTCAAGATCCTGTAGTTTTAGCGGACTATCACATCCGGCAATAAAAAGTAATGCGATAAATAGGATTTTACCATGCAAAATGTGAGAAGTGAACTTTTTCATATTTTAAATTAAATTTTTCAGCAATTTACACAAAAATAGATATACCTTCTTGATATACAAAGAAAATCACAGACTGTGTAAAAAGGCAACCAGGTATTAGATGAAAATAAGAGTAAAATGAAAAAAAATAATTTAACTTTGTAAAATAACACTTATTTGTTTTCTCACTTTTATTGCATATTTATATGAAGAAATCGATAGTAACATTTTTTTTAATAATGATGATGACAATTGCTTTTGCTGAAGAGAATCCTTTTTTTAAGCCTTTCGACAGGCCATATGGAACAGCTCCATTCAATGATATCAAAATGGAGCATTTTGAACCTGCCTTTGAAAAGGGTATGGAAGAGCATAAGGTGGAAATTGACAAAATAGCTTCTAATAGTGATGCACCTACATTTGCAAATACTATCGCAGCTATGGAGTATTCCGGCAAAACTCTAAATAGAGTAAGCTCAGTCTTTTTTAACCTTCTTAGTGCTGAGAGTAATGATGAGATGATGGAAATTTCACAGCGCCTGAGTCCTAAGTTGTCTGCTCACTCAAATTATATCAATCTGAATGAGGATCTTTTTAAGCGTGTAAAATCGATATATGATGAACGTAATTCACTGGGGCTTACTCCGGAACAGATAAGACTGGTTGAGAAATATTACGAAGGTTTTGAAAATAGTGGTGCAACTTTATCTCCAGAAGATAAGGAGAAATATAGAGCACTTACAATGGAGCTGAGTAAAGCTACACTGGAGTTTGGACAGAATGTTCTTCGTGAAACTAATGCTTTTGAGATGCTGTTGACGGATGAGTCTGACTTGGCTGGATTGCCTAAGAGTGTTATTGATGCTGCTGCCGCAAAAGCTAAGTCAAAGGGTAAAGAAGGCTGGTTATTTGATCTATCTGCTCCAAGTTTAAGTGCTTTCATGAAGTATTCCTCCAGACGTGACCTGAGAGAGAAGCTGTATATGGCAAATAGCACAAAAAACATAAAAGGGGGTGAATTTGACAATAGTGAGAATATTAAGAAAATAGTAAACCTGCGACTTGAAATTGCTAAGCTCCTTGGTTATGACAGTTTTTCCGACTATGTACTGAAAAACAGGATGGCTAAGAATGCTGATGGGGTATTCGGGTTGCTGGATCGTCTGGCTGAGGCTTTTGGGCCTGTTGCTCGTAAAGAGGTGAATGATGTAAAGCAATTCGCTTCTCAGATGGAGGGTAAAGAGATAGAGATTATGCCGTGGGACTGGAGCTACTATTCTGAGAAACTTAAAGATAGCCGCTTCGGTGTTAATGATGAGATGACTCGCCCTTACTTTGAACTGGAGAATGTGAAGAAGGGTGTTTTTGGACTTGCAACTCAGCTTTATGGTCTTCAGTTTGTGGAAAATCCTGAGATTGAGGTCTATCACCCAGAGGTTGAGGCTTTTGATGTGCTTGATGAAAAGGGAGAGTTCCTTTCAGTACTTTATACTGATTTCCACCCTCGTGAGGGTAAACGCTCCGGTGCATGGATGTCTTCGTTTAAAGGTCAATATATAAAAAATGGAGAAGATAGCAGACCACATATTACAATTGTAATGAATTTCACTAGACCCACCGAAACTGAGCCTGCTCTGCTAACATTTAGTGAGGTAAATACATTTCTGCATGAGTTTGGTCATGCTCTGCATGGAATGCTGACAAAGACTACATATGAATCGCTCTCAGGTACCAGTGTTTATCGTGATTTTGTTGAGCTGCCATCGCATTTTATGGAGAACTGGCTGAAAGAGAAGGATTACCTGGATAAGTTTGCGTTCCACTATCAAACAGGTGAAAAGATGCCGGAAGATCTTCTGCAAAGTATAGTGGATGCTGCGAATTATAATGTAGGTTATGCTACATTGCGCCAGTTGTCATTCGGATATCTTGATATGGCGTGGCATTCACTTAAAGAACCTTTTGAAATGGATAATTCAAAATCCATTATAGATTTTGAAACTAAAGCAATGGAACGTGTTCAATTGTTGCCGATTATCGAAGAAACTTGTATGTCAACCTCTTTCAACCATATCTTCTCTGGAGGGTATGCTGCCGGATATTATAGCTATAAATGGGCGGAAGTAATGGATGCCGACGCCTTCTCATTATTTAAAGAGAATGGAATATTTGATAAAGCAACTGCTGATTCATTCCGTAAGAATATTCTGGAGCGTGGAAATACTGAAGAACCTGAAGTGCTTTATAAACGATTCAGAGGTCGTGAAGCTTCAATTGATGCATTGCTTAAGAGAAGCGGGGTAAATAAATAATGAACATCATAAAATAAACCAAATGAGAACAAAAGTTTTATGGACAGTATTTTTATTACTATCAGTTATAACTTTGTCTGCTCAAAAGAATAGTATGACAAATTTAATTGTCGCTACCTTTAATATTCGTATGGATACTCCGAACGACAATCTGGATTCATGGAAACATAGAAAAGACATGGTAAACGGATTGATTCGCTTTCATGACTTCGATGTTTTTGGAATTCAAGAAGGCTTTCATCATCAGATAATGGATATTCTGGAACCGGGAGGATATGATTATGTTGGAGTTGGTCGCGATGACGGAAAGGATGCCGGTGAACACTCTGCAATTATTTATAAGAAAGAGAGACTGCTTGTTCTTGATGAAGGTAATTTCTGGCTTTCTGAGACTCCGGATGTACCTGGTAAAGGATGGGATGCAACATGTTGTAACAGAATCTGCTCATGGGCAAAATTCAAGGATATTGAAACAGGTAAAGAGTTTTTCTTTTTTAATGTCCACTATGATCATGAGGGAAAGGAAGCTAGAAGGCAGTCATCCTATTTGATGTTGAGTAAGATAAAAGAAATTGCCAATGGTTATCCTGTTATATCAACCGGTGATTTTAATGCTGTGCCGGATTCAGAGCCGATACAAATTATTTTGAAAGATGGCTTTCTTAATGACTCATATGAAGTTACTCTGCAGCCACCATACGGGACTAAAGGGACTTTCAACTCTTTCAGACTAAATTCTCCTATGGATAACAGAATTGATTATATCTGGGTAAGCAAAGATATTATGGTTAATAAATATGGTGTTCTTAATGATGTGCACTATGGTCATTTCCCATCTGATCATTTCCCTGTTGTGGTAAACTTGAGTTTCTGAAACAGATACTCTGTGCTTTATTATTTTAGAAAAGTATAAAGTCAGATTACAGTTTTTAGTATCTGATAAAATCTGCTTATAGAAGAGATGTTTCTGCTTTAAGTGGTAATAAAATATTAATTTTGGGGAGCGTTTTACTAAAAAAGCTCCCCATTTTTTATTAAAGAAGTTGGTATTATGAAGAATAGCATTATTGTTTTCTTGTTACTCAGTTTATCTGTATTATGTGCTCAAGGTCAAATTAAGTGGTATAATCCAATGGAGGCTGAATATCCAGTTATTCAGAACAGAGGTTGGAGTGATGAAATAAAGAACAGTTATCAGAGACTTCCTGATCGTGCTGAGGATTTTGTCAGGAAGAGTGTATGGGATTTGTCAGAAAACTCAGCAGGACTTGCAATACACTTTATAACAAATGCTGATAAAATTGAGGTGAGATACGGTGTGTCTGGTGCTTTTGCAATGAACCACATGCCTGCAACCGGTAAGTCAGGTGTAGATTTGTATGCAATAGATTCTGAAGGAAATAGTAGATTCATTACAGATAGATACAGTTTTGGCGATACCATTAAATTCTCATATAACGACATATTAGAAGAAGAGAAGTTTAAACATGGATATGAGTACAGGCTCTTTCTGCCGCTATACAATAGTATAGAGTGGCTGGAGATTGGAGTACCTGAGTCTGCAGAGTTTGCTTTTATACCTCAGTTGAATGAAAAGCCTATTGTTGTCTATGGTACTTCAATTGCACAGGGTGGGTGTGCTTCTCGTCCTGCTATGGGTTGGACAAACATTCTTTCACGTAAACTAGACTTTCCGGTTGTTAATCTCGCTTTCTCAGGAAACGGACCTCTAGAAAAAGAGATGGTGGATCTGATTAGTGAGCTTGATGCTTCGTTGATTATATATGACTGTCTGCCCAATATGACTAATCTGACGGCAGAAGAGGTTAAAAAAAGGACTACTTATGGAATTCTGGCAATTAGAGAAAAGAGTGATGTGCCTATATTGATCACTGAACATATAGGATACCTGAATGATCGTATGATTAAAGGTCGTAAGGAGGTTGTTGATATGTTAAACAGAGCATCTAGAGAGGTTTTTGATTCTTTAAGACATTCAGGTATATCAAACATCTATTATCTGTATAAGGATAGTATAAATATTCCTGAAGACGGAACTGTAGATTATATACATCCAAATGATCTGGGGATGCAGTGTTATGCTGATGCTTATGAAAAGATTGTTCGTAAGATTCTAAACATGCCTAAAGGTGATATAAAAACAACACAGGCTGTAAGCCAGAGGAGGGAGCCATACATCTATGAGTGGAAAGAGAGACATAGACAAAAACTGGATAAAATTAAAAATAGTCCTCCCAAAAAAGTGATTATTGGCAATTCAATCATACATTATTGGAGCGATGAAAAAGGGAGAGAAAGTGGACCGGAGAGCTGGAAAGAATATATGGAGCCGGAGGGTTTCTTCAATCTTGGTTGTGGATGGGATAGGATAGAAAATGTATTATGGAGGGTTTATCACGGTGAGTTGGATGGTTTTAATGCTGAAGAGGTTGTGCTAATGATAGGTATTAATAATATCGGCTTGAATAGTGATGAAGAGATTGTTGAGGGATTGGAATTTCTTCTTCGACAAATAGAATTAAGGCAAAATGATGCTGTAATTAAAGTTGCGGGACTACTGCCAATGAGATCTCAGGAAGAAAGGATAAAGAGATTGAATGAGAAGGTTTCAGTAATGGCAAAAATAAACGGGTGGCACTTTATTAATCCGGGGGTTAATCTTCTTAGAAATGATAAAATTGATGAGTCTCTATTCAGAGATGGCTTGCATCCAAATGAAAAAGGCTATAAACTTATTGCTCCTTTAATCACGTCTGATGTGGGAAAATCAGTTATATCCGGTTTTAAGGCTCCAGAAAATAAGCACGAAAAATCAACAAGGCTCATGTCATACAACATTAGAAATGCAAGAGGTCTTGATGATATTACAGATTATGATAGAATTGCAAATGTGATCAAGAGTGTGAGACCCGATATTATTGGTATTCAGGAACTCGATAGCGTAACTGGTAGGAGCGAGGGTGTTGATGTGTTAAATGTGCTTTCAAGGAAGACCTTAATGTATGCTACTTATGCCGCTTCTATTGATTATGATGGGGGAAAATATGGTATTGGTGTATTATCAAAAGAGAAACCTATTAGTGTCATAAAAGTTCCTCTGCCATGTAAAAGTGAACCAAGGATGATGCTGATTGTCGAAATGGATGATTATTATTTCGGGAATACCCATTTCTCTTTACATAGCGAAGATAGATTAAAGTCAGTCGAAATTATAAAGAAAGAGGTTGAAAAACTTAACCCTGATAAACCTTTTTTTCTTGTAGGTGATATAAATGCAACTCCCGAAATGGGTGAGGTGAAGGAATTGCTAAAGCTATTTACCACTCTTATTTCTCCTGCTGATTATACATTCCCGGCAGGAAGTCCTCACAGTACAATTGATTATATATTTGGTTACAATGCAAATGATGACTGGAGAGTGATGGAAACTAATGGAGTTATTGCTGAAAAGGTGGCATCCGATCATCGGCCAATATTTGCGGATGTATTGATTAAATAAAAAAAATCGCCGGATTTAACTATATCCGGCGATCTATATAATTTTCAATTTATAAAGAAGGCATTTTTGCTGTAATTATTTTTATCTATACCTTCTAATATAAATGAATTACTATTAATTACTTTGCTTTTCCCTGATTAGCTACTGCTTCCATCAGTTTTTTGATCTCTTCCGGATCACCAAGGAAATAGTCCTTCAGAAGGTTCATGTCATCATCAAATTCAAATACATAAGGAACAGCTGTTGGCAGGTTCAGACTTACAATATCTTCATCTGATATATTTTTAAGATGCTTGATGATACCGCGTAAACTGTTTCCATGAGCTGCAACGATAACTTCATTGTATTTCTTCATATCTGGCACGATAGTTTCGTTCCAGTATGGTAAGATACGCTCAACTGTATCTTTAAGTGCTTCTGTCAGTGGAAGATCTTTTTCATCAACATCTTTGTAACGAGGATCCTGGAATGGTGAACGTTCATCATCTTTTGCAAGTGCTGTTGGTGGAACATCATAGCTCCTGCGCCAGATAAGTACTTGATCATCACCATATTTCTCAGCAGTTTCAGCTTTGTTAAGGCCTTGCAGCATACCATAATGCTTCTCATTTAAACGCCATGTTTTCTCAACAGGTATCCAGTCAAGATCCATCTCATCAAGAACAACGTTTAATGTTTTTACAGCTCTCTTCAAGTAAGAAGTGTAAGCTTTTTCAAACTGAAAGCCTTCTTTCTTAAGGTATTTACCTGCTTTGTGTGCCTCCTCAATTCCCTTTTCGGTGAGATCAACATCTGTCCAGCCGGTAAAGCGGTTTTCCTTATTCCACTTGCTTTCGCCATGACGGATTAATACAACTCGTTTCATACTTTAATTTTAATATGTTAGTAAATTATCTATAATCTGATATAATGAAGTTAGTATACAAAACTACACAAATTCACTCAATTTTTTGCATCATGTTTGTAAATATACCTAAAAACATTGTTCCGGCATAATTGATATTACTCTGTATATTACACCTTTTTGTATAAGAAACCTAATTGGATGTTTTTATACTTTCAGATTGAAGTGGCTCATTTTCCATTCTCTTTAATAACCTTATCTGACCTAACAATAGAGTTAATGAGAGCATTGCGGCTAATGTGTCTGAAATAGGCAGAGCAATCCATAATCCATCAAGTTCCCATAATCGAGGTAAAAGTATGATACCAGGAACAAGAAATATCAACTGTCGGCTAAGACTCTGGATTATCGATTTAAAAGCATATCCAAGACTTTGGAAAAAGCTCGATGCCACAATCTGCATTCCAACAAGAGGAAGAGCTGCTATTGCAATTCTTACACCTCTCTCTGTCAGATCCAGAAGTTCGGTGTCAGTAGTGAATGCCATTGCTATCTGTCTTGGGAACAGCTGCCCTATAATGAATCCTACAGTAGTTATTATTGTTGCAATCTTCATTGTATAATACAGAGTATGTCTTACTCGTTTATAATTCCCTGCGCCATAATTAAATCCAAAAATAGGCTGGGTCCCTTGATTAAGCCCAAGTATCGTAATCAGGAAAAGTCCCAATATGGTATTAATAATTCCAAATGCACCTACTGCCAAGTCCCCGCCATATCGTATCAGTGAGGTGTTCATCAATATATTAACTCCTGAAGCTGCAACCTGCATACTAAATGGAGAAAGACCTATTGATATGATGGATAAAATAATAGCTTTGTTAAGTCTCACATTTCTCCATCTTAATCTTATAACACTGCTCCTTCTTGTAAAGTGATGCATAACAAAAAGAAGACCTATAAACATAGATATAACAGTAGCCCATGCTACACCTCTAATTCCCATATTAAACCCGAAAAGGAATATTGGGGAAAGAATTGTATTAATAACTGCTCCTATAAGCATTGTATACATTGCTTTTTGGGGATAGCCAGAAGCCCGCATCATCGCGTTGAAGTTATAAGTAAGGCTCACAAGCACATTCCCCAGCAACACTATCTGGAGATAGTCCCTTGCATAAGGCAGCGTGAGCTCACTTGCTCCAAAAGAGATAAGTATAGGATCGAGATAATATACGAACAGGGTTATAAAAACGGCATTTAATATTAAAGTCAGTAAAAGAGAGTTCCCTAAAATCTTTTCTGCAGTTTGCTTATCATTTCTACCAAGTGATATCGAAATTCTGGCTGCTGCACCTGCTCCAACCAGCATACCAAGTGAAGATGTCAGGTTAATAACCGGCATTGTAATTGCAAGTCCGGAGATAGCCAATGCTCCTACACCCTGGCCAATATAGATACGGTCAACCACGTTATATAACATGGTAACCAAAGTACCCACTATACCCGGTAGTGCATAATCCCAGACAAGTTTACTTATCTTTTTTGTCCGAAAATCAATTTCTCTCTGTGATTGCAAAATAACTATTAAGAATAACCTAATTAAGGAATTATAAAAAATACCAGCCTGCAAATTTACTGAAATTTCTTCAGATTATGAATCTATTTCATCTACTTTAGTTTACCTGATTTTGACTTTTAGATAATTAATTTTATTTTTGATTTTTAAACTGAATCATTTTGGCGAACACGGAACATCTACTGCATTATATTTGGAAAAACAGGTTATACAACCCTGAATCTTTGAAAACCGCAAAAGGAAATTTAATTGAGGTAATTGATCCCGGATTACATAATGAAGATGCCGGTCCTGATTTTTTTAATGCAAAAATCAAAATAAATAACACCATATGGGCCGGAAATGTTGAGATACACCTTACTTCAAATGATTGGTACAAGCACGGGCATCACCGGGATGAAGCATATAATTCAGTTATATTGCATATATCTGAAGTTGTTAATGGTGTGATAGTTAATGAGATGGGGCAAGAGCTGCCTCAATGCGAAATAAAAATACCTGATACAGTTCGCAAAAGTTCCGATTATTTACTGTTCAGCAGATGCAAAATTCCCTGTTGGGATTTTCTTGCATCGCTGTCTCCCCTGAAATTAAATGCATGGCTTACCTATCTGGCTGTAGAGCGACTTGAACGGAAGACAAGTGATGTAAATCGTCTTCTTAATCGCTTTAATAATTCGTGGGATGATGTTTTTTATATTATGCTGTCAAGAAATTTTGGCTTTGGAATAAACTCAGATGAGTTTGAACGCCTTGCGCTTTCACTCCCGTTAAATATTATACAAAAGCATGGTGATAGCCTATTTCAGATTGAAGCTCTTATGTTTGGACAGGCAGGCATGCTTGAAAATTGTAGCAATAATGATGATTTTGATGATTATTATCTGGAACTAAAGAGAGAGTATGATTTCCTTAAGAGGAAATATAAACTTATATGTCCCGACAATACACATATGAGAAAACTAAGGGTTCGTCCCGGATCCTTCCCTGAAATTCGTATTGCACAGTTGGCAGCACTTCTTCAGAAGTCGGGGCGACTTTTCAGTACTTTTCTACAAAAAGAGAACTATGATCAGATGATAGCACATTTCGTAACAGAGACATCGGAGTATTGGCAAACTCATTATTCATTCAATAAAGTATCGGGCAGAAGCAGTAAAATATTGGGTAAATCATCTCTTGATATCTTGATAATCAATACTGTTGTACCGATACTTTTTACATATGGCAGAAAAACTTTACAGGAGAGGTATTGTAATCTGGCAGAAGATCTTCTTGAATCAATAGGTGCCGAAAATAATTCTATCATCAGAGAATTCAGTCGTGCAGGTATTGTTCCTAAGAATGCCATGGATTCACAAGCATTGATTCAATTGAAGAAAGAGTATTGCGATAAGCGCAAATGCCTCTATTGCAGAATAGGGCACAAGCTGCTATCAAGCAATCAGCAGTAGGCTATTTGTAAAGTAAAAATATCATAGATGAATTACTTAATGAAAATATTGTACATTTGTGACATAAAATGTATTAGTTCCTTTGTAGAAATATGCTGAATAAGATTTTTTCTATTATAACTTTCCTGTTTTTCTCGTTGTTAATTGTCGCAATGTTTCACTCTTGCGCAAACATAGCTGCCCCTACCGGTGGTCCTTACGACGTAGATCCGCCCGTTGTAATCAACGCCTCACCCGATTTCAATTCATTAAATGCAACTCCAAAAAGAGTGGAGATCGAGTTTAATGAAAATATTAAGATCGAGAGTCCAGCCGAAAAGGTAATCATCACTCCTCCTCAGATTGCTATGCCTGTCATACGCTCAATAGGTAAAAAAGCAATTGTTGAGTTCAACGATGAGCTACTGCCAAATACTACATATACAATTGATTTCACAGATGCAGTGGTTGATAACAATGAGGGGAACCCTTTGGAAAATTTCGTCTATTCCTTTTCAACTGGCGATCAGCTCGATACTCTATCTATTTCGGGCAGAGTGCTGAATGCAGAAGATCTTGAGCCACAGCCTGGTGTTTATGTTGGTATTCATTCAAACTTCGATGATACAATGTTCACTAAGGTCCCATTTGAACGTATATCAAGAACCAATTCACGTGGTGATTTCACAGTTAGAGGTATGGCTCCCGGGAAATATAGGGTTTTTGCTTTAACAGATATGAACAGGGATTATAAATATGATAATCCTCAAGAGGCTATAGCTTTCCTCGATTCAATTGTATCGCCTTCAACAACGATGGCTGTACGTCAAGATACCATTTTTCTTGATAGCTTAACAATAGATACTATAAAAACGGTTAATTACACTCGCTATCTTCCAGATGATCTTGTACTTAGATCATTCCTTTCTGACTTCCAGAGAAGGTATCTGCAGAAAAGTGAGCGACCGGTTGAGAACAGACTCAATATTATGTTTTCAGCTCCAACTGAGGTGCCGACTTTTTCGTTGATTGAACCTGCTCCTGCTAATGATAACTGGTATGTAGAAGAAAGAAGCATAAATAATGATACTATCTCTATTTGGATTACCGATTCTCTAATATATAAACAGGACACAATACGCCTTGAGATTAACTATCTGAAGACAGACTCTCTGAATAAAGATGTAATGACTACTGATACTGTCAACTTCAATTTCAGGAGGCAGGCTGCCAGGAGGGGGGCAGACAGGGCACAAAGTGCTCCGGCTGATACATCTCATAATGTGCAGGATGCACCAGTTCAGTTCCTTAGAATAAACAGCAACATTCAATCAAGTTTTGAATTATATAATCCGATCAGGTTAGAATTTGATCAGCCCGTATTAGAGTTTGATTCCTCATATGTTGAACTTTCAATTCAGGTCGACTCTTTATATGAGTCTGTGCCTTTCAGGTTGCTGGCTGATTCACTTAATCCAAGGAAATACACACTTCGCCCAACCTGGGAACCGGGTGGCAGATATTTAGTCAAGATCGACTCTGCAACAGTATTTAGCCATTACGGTTTATGGAATGATAGGTTTGAACAATCGTTTACAGTGAAACCACTCGACCAGTATGGTAACCTTGAGATCAAAATAAGTGGCTTGCCCGAAGGAAAGAGAGCCTTTGTTGAACTGTTGAATAACTCAGATAAACCTTTCAGAAAAAGTGAAGTCAAATCCAATGTTGCAAGATTTCAGGACTTGACACCGGGGGATATATACGCTCGTCTTGTAATCGATGAAAATGGTGATGGTAAATGGACCACAGGAAATTACGAAGAGGGAAGGCAGCCGGAAGAGGTGTTTTATTACAACGGCAAGTTCGTTATCAGGGCTTATTCAGATCATCTTGAAGAGTGGGATATAAATTCCACTACACTCATAAAACAAAAACCACTTGAGATTACTACAAATAAACCGGAAGAGAAGCGTAGAAGAGATCCTAACCAAGATAGGAACAATCAGCAGCAACAGCAGCAAAACAGGCAAAGTTCTCCTTTCTCAGGTATGGGTAGAGGATTTTAATAAATTCATTATGATTAAAAGAATTGTATCACTATTTATATTTGTACTTCTGCTCAATGGTTTACAACCTGCAGAAGCTCAGTGCAAATTAACAAATACTGCTTTTGCAAGCGGCGAAAATATTCAATACGATCTATATTTCAATTTTGGAATAATCAGGGCACGTGCCGGGACTGGATCTTTAACAGTTACCGATGCCAACTATCGCGGGATTAACGCACTTAAAACTGTAATGATGCTTAACACATCAGGGTTGGCCGGGAATATTTATACTGTTAATGATACGCTTACATCTTATGTTGATAGTAACTTAAGACCACTGCTTTTTACAAAAGAGGCTTTCGAGGGTAGTGACTATTCGATTGAAAGACAGTCGTATACATATAATGGTGACGATATCACTATTCGTTCTCTAAGAAACTTCAACGGTGAGGATGTTTTTGATGAAGTGATAACCACAAAAGAGTGTGCTTATGATTATCTTTCTGTCCTATCACTGATTCGTAATCTCGACTTCTCAGGTCAGAAGCCGGGTGACAGGAGATATATCCAGTTTATGGCAGGAAGGAAAGCTGTTAACATGTATGTTAATTATATGGGGATATCCAAAGTCAGAGCTAATAATGGAAAAACATATGAGGTGATTGATATTACCATGACCATACTTGATGATGCATTCACAAATCAGAAAGATGCCTTGAAAGCGTCGCTTACAAACGATATAAACCGTATCCCAATTATAATTGATACCAGTCTTAATATTGGTTCAGTGCGTGCTGTAATGAAAAGCGTTAAGGGTGCCAGACATTAACAGAGTTAAACTATTTCAGACTGATTAAAGAAATTTATCTTTAAATATAGATTAAAATATTTAAATTTCTCCGAAAAGAATTTATCTTTGTAACAAAAAGATATGTCAGTGCAGATGAATTCTAATAAAATCCCTGAACCGGCACTCCGGAGACTCCCCTGGTATTTATCATACGTTAAACTTCTAAAGAGCCAGGGCGAAAAGTATGTTTCCTCAACAAAAATAGCTAAGAAGATAGATGTTTCAGCTTCTCAAATCGCTAAGGATCTTTCATTCGTAGAGATTAGCGGAAAAACAAGAGTAGGTTATGATATAGATGAACTGATTAATGTTTTAGATACATTTTTAGGTTTCAAAGTGATACATAAGGCAGTCCTTTTTGGTGTTGGTAGCCTTGGTGCTGCGTTGTTGTCCGACTCAGGTCTTGAGCAGTACGGACTGAAAATCATAGCCGGTTTTGATGTTAATAAATCAGTTGTTGATACTAAAATACATGATATACCTGTATATCACAGCGATGAATTTATCCAAATGAACAAGGAGATTGATGCCGAAATAGGAATTCTTACTGTACCTTCGGGTGTTGCTCAGGAGGTTTCAGATTATATGATCAGCGGAGGTATAAAAGGGGTATGGAATTTCACTCCGTTCCGTATACGTGTTCCGTCTGGTATCGTGCTCCAGAACACTTCGCTATACGCACATCTTGCAGTTATGTTTAACAGGTTAGATTCATGAAGATTTTTGCCATAGGTCTTAATTACGACTCCCACAATAAAGAGATGAAACGTACGTTTGAAAGTAAAGAGCCGGTTTTATTCATGAAACCGGATACTGCTTTGCTTAAGGACGGAAAACCATTTATGCTGCCCGATTTTTCTAATGAGATTCATTATGAAACAGAGTTGGTTGTAAAAATAAACCGTTTAGGAAAGAATATTGCAGAGCGTTTTGCTCATCGATATTATGATGAGATAACGGTGGGGATTGATTTTACAGCCCGCGATATTCAGCGAAAACAGAAAGAGCTTGGATTACCATGGGAGATTGCAAAGAGTTTTGATAACTCAGCTGCAATTGGTAAGTTCATATCCAAGAGTGAAGTGGATGATATTCAGAATATCAATTTTCATCTTGATATAAATCAAAACAGAGTTCAGCAAGGTAACACTAAAGATATGATTTATTCTGTTGACAGGATTATTTCTTATATTAGCAGATTCTTTACATTGAAAATAGGAGATCTTATTTTTACAGGAACACCTGCCGGTATAGGTCCGGTCAGCATAAACGATCATCTGCAGGGATATATAGAGGAGAGGAAATTGCTGGATTTCAGGGTTAAATAAAAATAGCCCTTTTTTATTATTCAAAGAACAGCGTTCCTTAATTATTTCCCTCAGAGTATAAATATCTAACTAACATGCACAAACAATTAGTATCATTACTGCTTTGCGTCATCCTGGTCTCACTTCCCGGTTATCTCAAGGGTCAGGAACAGGAGTATAATCCAATTCTCACAGCTATGCCTTCGTTGCAGATTGCGCCCGACGCAAGAGGAGGTGGAATGGGTGATATAGGGGCTGCTACAATGCCTGATGTATATTCTCAGCACTGGAACGCTGCTAAATATCCGTTTGTAACTACTGAGGCAGGTTTGGCTTTCTCATACACTCCATGGCTTAACAGATTAGTGAATGATATTAATCTGCTTTATGCTTCCGGATTCTGGAAATTCGGAGATCAGGATCTTAATGTTATAAGCAGCTCTATTCGATATTTTTCTCTGGGTGATATTGATATCTTTGATATGGGAGGAGATTTTACTCAGAGTGTTAATCCCTACGAACTCGCGCTGGATGTTGCATATTCACGTATGCTAAGCGAGACCTTTTCTGGGGCAGTAACTTTGCGTTATATACGTGCCGATTATTCAACCGGTGATGGTGAAACAACCCCGGGTAATGCTATTGCAGCAGATATTGCAGGGTATAATGAAACATATTTCAATATGGGTCGCTCCGAAGCTCTGCTGGGTTTTGGTTTTAATCTTTCAAATATAGGAACAAAAATTTCTTATGATGGTGGAGAGACATCAATGTTCCTGCCAACAAATCTCAGATTAGGTACATCATTAGGTTATCCTATTGACGCGAAGAATAGTATTACATTGAGTATCGACCTGAATAAACTTATGGTGCCAACTCCTCAGCTTCCAGGTGAAGATGAGACTGAAGAGGAGATGTTTAAGCGTATTGAGGATTACAATAATATCTCTTCAATTGGCGGAATATTCACTTCACTGGGTGATGCACCCGGTGGTTTCAAAGAGGAGATGCAGGAGGTTATGTGGTCACTTGGTGCTGAGTATGTATATAATAATCAGTTTTCTCTTCGTACAGGTTATTTCAATCAGAGTGAATATAAGGGAAACCTCAGGTATGTTGCCTTTGGTGCAGGATTCAGGATGAAAGCCTTTCATATTGACGCAGCATATCTTGTGTCAACTTCACAGTCTAACCCGCTTGACCAAACTTTGCGAATCTCTTTAGGATTTGATATTGAAGGTCTCCGAAATTTAATGAAATAATATTTTAATCTATTCTCACGATGTTAAGAGTTGGTTTTGGTTATGATATGCATCAGTTGCAGAAAGGTCGCGATCTTTGGATTGGTGGTATCAAAATTGATTATCATCTTGGCCTGAAAGGGCATTCTGACGCTGATGTCCTGATCCATGCAATATGTGATGCACTGCTTGGTGCTGCAAATCTGAGGGATATAGGATTCCATTTTCCCGATACTTCCGATGAATATGAAAATATTGACAGCTCCATATTATTGAGGAAAACTATCAAACTGCTTAAAGATAAAGGTTATTCTGTGAATAATATCGACTGTACCATATGTGCAGAAAAACCTAAACTAAATCCATTTATTCCGGCAATGCAGCAAAGATTGTCAGAAGTGATGGGTATCGACACCAACCTGATCTCTATTAAGGCCACTACTTCCGAAAAAATGGGCTTTGTTGGAAGAGAAGAGGGTATTACTGCTTATGCTGTTGTTTTGATCGAAAAAGGCTGATTATGGCGCTTATCAGTTGGTTGTTACGTAAGAGACAATCTAAGGGTTACGGGGTTCACTCTCCTTTCGCTTTTAACCTGATTACTCAAGTACTTTATTCTCCTTATGGATATTATGCATTCGCTGATATTGCAAACAGGGTGGGATATGATCCTTACGAAGAGTGCAATCAGATGCTTTTCAGACTTGTGAACCATTTCAAACCTAAAAGAATACTGGAGATCAATCCAGGTGATGGGATTAGTACTCAATATATCTTAGCTCCATCTTCAAAAACAGTATATACCTCAGTCGAAGCAGATAAACTGAATGTGTTTGATAATGAAACTATTCTGAGAGAAAAATTTGACGCGTTGTTTATGAATTTGGATTCAGAGAATAATTTTGTATCTTCATTGGACAGATTGTTTGAAATCAGCAATGAAAACACATTCTGGGTTATCAATAATATCAACAGTAAAGGGAGTAAACAATTATGGCGTTGTATCGTTAATGATGCAAGAATAAATGTTACATTTGATTATAAGAACAGAACAGGAATTGCTTTTCTGCGATCTGCATTTTATAAACAACATTATAGAGTATAAAATCTGAAAATGAAGAAGAGTTTAATATATACCAAAACAGGTGATAAGGGGACAACCGGACTTGTAGGTGGTACAAGGGTTCCTAAGACTCATATACGCCTCGAAGCTTATGGTACGATAGATGAGCTTAACAGTCACATCGGTTGGCTAAACTGCTCTGTTGAGGAGCCTGAGCACAATGATTTTCTCCGTTATATTCAGCATAAACTGTTTACCATTGGTTCATATCTGGCCACTGAAACGGAGACAAAACAGCCCAAAGAGGCTAGTATTTTATCGGATAAAGATATTGAACGACTGGAGAAACAGATTGATCTGCTGGATAGTGAACTTCCCCGGTTAAACCGCTTTGTGCTTCCCGGAGGCAATGAATCAGCATCAAGAGCGCACATATGCAGAACTATTACCCGCAGGGCTGAACGTAATGTATATAGTGTGGCAGAAAAATACCCAGTGGCAGATGAAGTGCTGATCTTCTTAAATCGTTTGTCAGACTACTTCTTCCTGCTTGCCAGATTTGAAAGTAACAAATCTTCACAAGAAATATTCTGGGAACAGGGGGATATATGAAAAGTTTTTATACATTTGCGGAAAATTAGAAGTTTAAACTAAATTATATATCAATGTATTGGACACTTGAATTAGCATCAAAATTGGAAGATGCTCCCTGGCCCGCTACTAAAGATGAGTTGATTGATTTTGCTCAACGTTCGGGCGCACCATTGGAGGTTATTGAAAATCTTCAGGAGATAGAAGAGGAAGGCGAGATCTTTGAATCAATTGAAGATATCTGGCCTGATTACCCAAGTAAGGAGGATTTCTTCTTCAACGAAGATGAGTATTAATTCAGGGTGCATCTAAAAAAAACAAGCATCCCAGTCACTTAAATGTGTTGGGATGCTTTGTTTTATATCTGCTGATTGTTAGCAGTGTCTCTGATATCTCTATTAAATCAGTTTGTCAATCTTGTCAGTGAATAGCTTCTTTGGGCCTGCACCAACAACCTTGTCTACTACTTCACCGTTCTTGATAAACAATACTGTAGGAATATTTCTGATTCCATATTTTGATGTGGTTTCATCATTATTGTCAACATCTAGTTTTCCAACAACTACTTTGTCTTTGTATTCATTGCTGATCTCATCAACAATTGGTCCAACCATTTTGCAAGGTCCGCACCATTCTGCCCAGAAGTCAATAACTACCAATTTGTCTGTTTGCAACACCTCTTCTACGGTTGCATCTGTAATTTGTAATGCCATATTATTTCTTACTTATTTGTTAATTTATTTTGAAATCGATTAGCAGGTTATCCTTTAAATAATCGATAAATCGTTTGTTCACCTGTATCTTGGTTGAACGTGAAAAAAGTTGTATATTCATATGTGACTCCTCACCTATGATATTGAAATATAACAACGAATTTCCGTAATTGTTTTTTACCAGAGCTGATAATTCCGTAACAACGGTGTCATCTAATTCAGTCAGAGGTATTTGCAGCGTGATCTTATTTACAAGTTTATCCTTCATTTCGGATAAAAGATTGATACTGCTTATCTTAACCTCCAGCTCGTCAGGTCTGAATCGTTTGGGCTGTACTTTAGCCTGTATGTATAATGCCAGTCCTATTCGTGCATATTTGCTAAAGTTTACACTGTCTTCGCTAAACAGAGCTATCTCAAAACTGCCGTAATAATCCTCTATTTTGAAGATTGTGTATGGTGAGCCTCTTTTGGTTTGGCCTTCCCTAACTACTGTCACCATTCCTCCAAAAGTTATATCTCTTCCATTGAGAGCGTCAAGATCCTGAAGTTTCAGAGTGTCGGCACTGCACACATATTTCAGTATAAACTCATAATCATCAAGTGGATGTGCAGACAGATAGATGCCAATTAACTCACGCTCCTTATTCAGTCGCTCCATATCCGACCACCTCCCGGTATTGGGTATCTCGGGACGTGATATCAGAAATGAAGTGTCATCACCAAACAGAGAGGTCATTGCCTCCATTTTGTCCATCTGGTACTTACTGCCATAACGGATTAAAGTGTCTATAAACTCCTCATCCTTGCTGTTTCGAGCAAAAAACTGTTCTCGTTTAATGTTTGGCAAAGAATCAAATCCGCCTGCAAGTGCCAGCGCTTCAATAATCTTACGGCTCACTGATGATAGGTTTACCCTTTCAACAAAGTCAAATATATCTTTGTACTGACCGTTTTTATTTCGTTCCTCAATAATATCGTTTACAGCACCCTGACCAACACTTTTAATTGCACCAAGCCCAAAACGGATATCACCCTCTTTGTTTACAGAGAATTTTAGGAGAGATTCATTAACATCGGGCGAAAGCACATTGATACCCATTGCCTTGCACTCATCCATAAACTTTGTGATCTCAGTAATATTGTTGAGGTTGTTTGAGAGAACCGCAGCCATATACTCAGAAGGGTAGTTAGCTTTTAACCAGGCAGTCTGATATGCAACCCATGAGTAGCAAGTAGCATGAGATTTGTTAAATGCATAAGAAGCAAACTTTTCCCAGTCGGCCCAAATCTTATTCAGCGATTTCTCATCATAGCCATTCTTTTTTCCGCCACTAAGGAACTTTTCCTTAAGGGCCATCATCTTGTCGATCTGCTTCTTTCCCATCGCTTTGCGCAGCTCGTCCGACTGCCCACGGGTGAAGTCGGCAAGCAATCTCGACAGAAGCATCACCTGTTCCTGATAAACCGTAATACCATACGTTTCACTCAGGTATTTCTCCATAATCGGGAGGTCGTAACTGATCTCCTCCCTTCCATGCTTACGCCTGATAAACTCAGGTATATATTCCATCGGACCAGGGCGATATAAGGCATTCATCGCAATCAAGTCCTCAAACTTGCTTGGCTGAAGCTCTTTCAGGTACTTCTGCATACCGGCAGACTCAAACTGAAATGTTCCGGTAGTCTGTCCGTTGCAATAGAGTTGATATGTCTTTTTATCTTCCATATCAATCTCATCAATGTTGATTTTTACGCCACGGTTTATTTCTATATTGGTGATAGCATCTTTTATAATAGAAAGAGTCTTGAGCCCCAGAAAGTCCATCTTTATCAGACCTGTCTCCTCAATCACAGAGCCTTCAAATTGAGTAACCAGAAGCTTCTCTTTGGTCTCCTTATCTTCAGCAGTACTAATAGGCACTACATCCGATATGTCGGTCTGTCCAATAATAACACCGCATGCATGAACTCCGGTACTTCTAACATTACCCTCAAGCATCTGAGCATACTTTAACGTATCGCTCACCAGAGGGTCGCTGCTCTCTGCAGCCTCTTTGAGTTCAGGTACAAACTCGATTGCATTACCCAGGTTCAGCTTTTTATTCGGTATCCTGTCAGGTACAAGCTTAGCTAGTCTGTTCGACTCTGCAAGGGGTAGCTTGTGAACCCTGGCAACATCCTTGATTGACATCTTTGTTGCCATAGTGCCATAAGTAATAATATGTGCAACCTTCTCATTCCCATATTTTTCAGTTACCCATCTAAGCACTTTGCCTCTACCTTCATCATCAAAGTCGATATCGATATCAGGCATAGATATACGGTCGGGATTCAGGAAACGCTCAAAAAGGAGGTTATATTTCAGTGGGTCGATATCTGTAATCCTGAGACAGTATGCAACGGCTGAACCAGCTGCTGAACCGCGACCCGGTCCAACTGCAACATCCATCTCCCTTGCTGCACTTATGAAATCCTGTACAATAAGGAAATACCCGGGGAACCCCATATTCTTTATTGTGTCAAGCTCAAACTTCAGTCGATCAATAATCTCATCATTAAGATTCTCGCCATACCGCATCTGGGCTCCTTTTTTTGTAAGGTGGGTGAGGTAATCCGACTCCAGCTTAACTCGTATCACTTTGTCATAGTCACCCAGACGATGGAATGTATCCTCTCCAAATTCATCAATTAGATCCTGTTCGCTGTACTTCTGCTTATACTGCTCTTCAGTACCAAATTCAGGGTCAATAGGGTAGAAAGGCATCAGCGGAGGATTGTCGATTGAATAAAACTCAACCTTGTCTGCAATCTCAAGAGTGTTTGATAAAGCCTCGGGAATATCAGCAAAAACCTGATTCATCTCAGCGGTAGTCTTAAGCCACTCCTGTTTAGAATACCTCATTCTGTCAGGGTCGTCAAAATCCCTGCCGGTGCTCAAGCATATCAGTCGGTCATGCGCATCAGCATCCTCCTCGTTCACAAAGTGTACGTCGTTGGTAGCAATCAGCTTAACATCATATTTTCTTGCAATTCTTATCAGCTCCTCATTCACCTTTTGCTGCTTTGGATAGGTGGTCTGATCAGCATCCGGACGATCAGTCTTATGGCGTTGAAGCTCAATATAATAATCATCGCCGAATACCCTCTTGTACCACTGTACAGCCTCTTCAGCTTCGTTAATCTGACCGTTATCAACCTTTCTTGATATCTCACCACCAAGGCAGGCGGATGAAACTATCAATCCTTCACTGTATTTCTCCAGCAGCTCTTTATCTATACGTGGACGGTAGTAAAAACCTTCTGTCCAGCTCTTCGAAACAATCTTGATCAGGTTCTTATAACCCTTTAGGTTCTTGGCCAGCACCACTAGGTGCCATCCGCTTCCATCAACCTTATCACTCATCTGAAACCTGTCCCTGCGTGCCAGGTAACATTCGCATCCCACTATAGGTTTAAAAAGTTTTTTTTCTGTTTCAGTCAGTTTGGCTTTCAGCTGCTTAATCTGATCACTATCTCCTTCAGTGCTCTCCAATTTTTTTATCTCACCTTTAATTTTGTTTATTTCTGATTTTACAGGTGAGTTTTTCTTATTTACATAGTTGAGAAACTCCTTAATACCATACATTGCCCCATGGTCGGTAAGTGCAATAGCCTTCATGCCATCGCCGTGGGCTTTATCTACCAGCCGTGCGATACTTGCCTGCCCGTCGAGCAACGAATATTGAGAGTGAACGTGTAAATGTACAAATGGTTGCATATCTGAGATGTAAGATTTTTTGAGGATCCGTACAGGCAAATATACGGAAAATAGAGCATTATTTTTTGGATTATCGGCAGAAGTTATCAACCGATCATGATATCTATCAATAATAAATAGGCATAATTTGTAAGTAAAACCATTCTATTTCAGTCTTGTCCGGACCTTAAAATCTACCTGTTTAAATAAAGTATATAAGAAGAAGGTATGACCAATGTAAGAGTAATGTAAGACAAATATAAGGAGCCGGTAAGAGTCCTATTAAACTGTTTTAAATACAAAAATGTTATACTGTTTTAATAGTGAGATTAAGTTTCAATTCATTAAGTCTATGATCTATATTGCACTTTTCAGAGGAATCAACGTAGGTGGAAATAACAAGGTTGAAATGAAAAAGCTTAAAAGTCTGCTCGAACGTACAGGGTTTGAAAATGTGGTAACATATATCAATTCGGGGAATGTAATATTTAAAAAAAGTGGTGGAGGCAGTGAAGCTGAACTTGCAAGAATCATTGAGCAGGCTGTGAAAGATGAGTTTCAGCTCGATCTAAAAATAGTTGTTATTAACAGTAATCACCTGGATGCCATCTGCAGAGAGATACCGGCAGACTGGGTAAAGAATGATGAGATGAGAACAGATGTTCTGTTCTTATGGGAAAAGTATGACTACCCCGGGGTGCTCGATATTATAAAGTATAAGGAGGTAGACAATGTGAAATATGTACCGGGTGCACTGGTGTGGAATGTTAGAGAGAAGGATTACACTAAAAGTAATATGGTAAAACTGGTAGGGACCGACCTGTACAGACATATAACTATCCGAAATGTTAATACAGTGAGAAAGTTACATGAGATGGTAAATAATCTGGAGTGATAATAAAAAAGGGGCTGTCCTTTTGAGCAACATGGACAGTTGCTATCGAGTGTAAGTCCCACGTGAAGACTAATATAGGCTCACATAGTCTGGGCAAATATGTCCATCGCAAGTTTTAATCTGAAGAGAATCGTTGGTCAAATAATAATTGTAGATTTGATTACCTAATAATTAAGTCCAATTGCTAATCAGATAAGATCAGTCAGTATAATTATATAGCTATAATATTAAAGATAATTATCTTAACTGTTGGTCTCTAACGAATATTTTGAAATAGAATATTAGAGTTGGTCAAAACAAGCTTGTTTTGAGAAGTCAGCAAATGCTATAATACCAAATTAAACTGATTATATGAAGAATTGAACTTTAATGGCTGTATAGTCAAAGTTACCATTGTGAAATGGCAAAAGTTTTAAAACTGGTTGATTACTGTATGATGTTCATTTACCCACAAACTATTATACTGTTTACAAACAAAAAAAAGCAAACAGGCTGTAGCAGAAGACAAGAGGGATGTTATACGTATAGTGGTGTGTATTCAGGATACGAAAGTTTGAAGAAAACAAATTTGTTCCTCCAACTCGATTGATATAAGAATAATAGGGTAATATTATTTAAAATATTTGTTAACTTTGTAAGATTCTTATTATTTCTATTACTATGGATATATGTACAAGTTGATTAGGGGAGAAACTACTAAAAAATCGAATCTCATCTGAATGTTTTACATGTTTTTGAAAGTTTTAGCCTAACAAATTAAGAAAGCTTGGAATAAAACAATTTCCAAATTATACAAAGAAAAATGAATGATACTGAAATAGTTTTTGAAGACTTATTTAGGAAGGTTGCTTTTCACGATGATGAGAAGGCTTTTAAGGTGTTGTTTATTGAGTTTTATCCGTCATTGTGTGTGTTTGCCATGCGGTTTATTGATCAAGAGGAGGTTGCCAGAGATATTGTTCAGGATGTTTTCTTTAATGTTTGGAAACGTCGCAAAAGCATGTTTATATCATCATCTTTCCGCAACTTTTTGATAACTTCAGTTCGTAATCAATGTGTTGATTATCTTAGAAGAAAGAAACTGGAGCATCAGTTTCTTGAGAAAAGTAAGATAACCAATATTCAGACTTCTCCTGAAGAAATATATACTTTGAAAGAATTAGAAGATGCAATTCATAAGGTATTGTCCAAGTTGCCGGATAATGTACGTGAGGTGTTTGAGATGAATCGCTTTAAAGGAAAGACTTACAGTGCAATCGCTGAGGAGATGGATGTGTCAATAAAAACTATAGAGTCGTATATGAGTAAAGCTTTGAAGGCTTTACGTGCTGAGTTAAGTGATTATTTGCCTATTTTGTTTCTTTTTTTGTAGGAGTTGTTTAATTAACCTTAAATTGTTAAAATTATAGATATAGATAAAATATTCACTTTATTTATAGGGTAAACCACGAGTTGTTCGTCTAATATATAATTGTCATTGTAAAATATGATTGAAAAGGAGAATAAAGATTACTTGAATTCACTTCTGGAAATCTACGAGAAGCAAAAATCTATTGATACTGTATCTGGTTGGAAGCAATTACACAGGCGTGTTAGTATTGATAGGAATAGAAGAAGGTTTTTCATTTTCATTAGAAATAGTGCTGCTATTCTTCTTCCTCTGTTTTTGGCATATCAGTATCTAATATATCCTATTTTAGTTGAAGGTAGAGCCCAGCAAGAAGTCTTGACTGTTACTTCTGCTCCGGGGATGGTAATAAAGACTGTCTTACCCGATGGTAGTGAGGTTTGGCTTAACGCATCAAGTACGCTTACCTATCCACAACGTTTCACTGAGAAAGATCGAATTGTGCAACTATCTGGAGAAGCTTATTTTAAGGTGGTTTCGGATAAAAAGCATCGTTTTCTTGTTGAGACTCCTAATGAAATAGTTGTTAGTGCATTTGGGACAGAATTTAACGTAAATGCGTATGAAAATGAGGGTAATTATGAGGTTACTCTGGCAAGCGGTAATGTAGAACTTTATTCAAATATAAGTTCTGGAGCTATAAAAACATTAAAGGTTGACGAAAAGGCAGTTGTTGACCTATCTACTGGCGAAATTAATGTTGTTTTGGCCGATACCTATGTTGAAACAGCTTGGAAGGATGGCAAGATGGTGTTTAGACGTGAGAAACTTGATAAGATTGCCACAAAGTTATCGCGTAAATTTGGTGTCGAAATTCACCTTAAGGGTGAAGATCTGAAGGAGTATGAATATACTGCTACTTTTACTACCGAGACACTTGAGGATATTCTTGACCTCTTGAAGCGTTCGGCTCCTATTAGTTATACCATAAACAATCAGAAAAAGCAGGATAATGATACATACTCACGAAAGGAAGTAATTATAAAAACGATTTAACGATAAATTAGAAATTATAATAAAAAACAAATTTCACTAGATAAAATCAATTAATATGTTGAATCTTTTAAAATGTTATGCCTATGAAGAATGAATACAGTAGAATATAAAAAAAGGGAGAAGGTAAACCCTCTCCCAGACAAGATTTACATTGCAATAGCGGAAACTCTCACCTTAACGCTAAAGCAAGCAGTTAATAAACCCATAAATGAATTTAATAACGATGTAAAAGTATGAATAATAAAACAATAAACCAAGAAGCACATTTACTTTATGCTTTATTTCAAAAGATACCAATTGCTATGAGACTATCTCTTTTATTTATGTTCCTTCTTGTATTTCAAATGCATGCCGAAAACATTCATTCTCAAGATACTAAGATTTCACTATCAATGAGGAATTCTACCGTAGAAAAAGTTTTGCAATCTATCGAAGAGAAATCTGAATATTACTTTTTATATAATAACAAATTGATTAATGTTGATCGAAAGGTTGATGTTAAGGTAAAAAATGCAGCAATATCTGAAATATTAAACAAACTTTTTGATTCAGAAGGTGTAGAGTATGAAGTGGAAGGATCTCAAATAATTCTTTCACCAAAAGAAATGTATAGCCAGACTACCTCTGTAACGGGAGATTCTCAACAGCAAAAGAAGACCATTACAGGTGTAGTTGTAGATCAGTTCGGAACACCAATTATTGGTGCTAATATTATAGAGATTGGTACAACTAACGGAACAATCACTGATATTGATGGGGAGTTTAGATTATCTGTTGAAAATAATGCTAATATCAATATAACTTACATTGGTTATATTGGACAGGATATCTCTACACAAGGGAGAAGCAGTTTTAAAATTACTCTTGTTGAAGATACAGAGATGCTCGATGAGGTGATTGTTGTAGCTTATGGTACATCTTCTGCACGTAAAACCGCAAGTGCTGTAAGCTCTATTAAAACAGACAAGATTGATGAGTTGCCATATACTACTACATCCGCATCATTGCAGGGTAGGGTTGCCGGTGTTATTGTACAGCAATCGGGAGGTGAGCCTGGGAGTTCTACTCCAATTCTTTCTATTCGTGGAGGTGGTACTCCTCTATTTATTATAGATGGGATTATAAGAAGCAGTGAAGAGTTCAACTCACTAACTGCTTCAGATATAGAATCAATGTCAATTCTTAAGGATGCTAGTGCAACAGCTGTTTATGGTGCTCAGGCAGGTAATGGTATTCTACTTGTAACAACAAAAAAAGGTTCAAACGGACTTAACATCGATTATACAGGAGGTCTTGATATGAGTAAACCAACAACACTAGCGGATAGAGTTGGTGCTCTTGATTATGTATTAGCTTCCAATGCTGCAGCAAGATATGATGGACAGGGCGAATATGCACTTTATCCAAAAAATGAGGTTGATGCAATAGCAAAAGGAACTAGCCAGAACTATGGCAATCAAGATTGGTATGAAGAGGCAACAAGAAATTTTGCACCTCAAAGTAGACACAACGTTACTATTCATGGAAGAACCGACAATGGAATAAGCCACTTTACATCATTGGGTGTATATGATCAGAAATCAATCTTTAAACAGAGCCACAATAATCACTATCAGAGATATAATGTAAGAAGTAACATTTCTACAACTTTCGATGAATATGGTTTGGAAGTTGGATTTAATCTTGATGGAAACTATTCAAAACGTACTCCTAATCCATACGGACAGGAAAATATCTGGAGAAACCTGTTGGGTTACAATAAAGCAATTGATAAGATCTATAACGATGATGGGACATATACTGCATTGGATGTTCATCCAATAGTATATCTAGATAGTCGTTCGGGTTATATTAATCAGTATAACAATAATGTAAATGCTCAAGGATATATCGATTGGAAACTACCTTGGGTTAAAGGTTTGAGCGCTAAACTGACAGGTAACTCCAACTATCTTTCATATGACAATAAGTCGTTTTCTTCAAGAGCTCCACAATATTCAAATGGAGAACTTGTTGGTGGAGACAGGCCAAAAGAGTTGGGTATGAATCGCTCTTGGACAAGAGGAAACACTGTCGAGTTTGGAGTAAATTATGCTCTAGAATTAGGGTTACATTTCTTAGAAGCACAAGGAGTTTATAGCTACTACGATGAATATAACGAATGGTTTAATGCAAGCCGAATTGGTTTTATTTCAAATGATTTTGATCAATTGAGCTCTGGTGATGCATCTACTAAGGACAACTCTGGTGGAGCGGCAGAAAGAACTCGTATTGGTTATGTTGGAAGATTAAGATACACATTTGCTAACAAATATTTCCTTGAAAGCAACTTCCGTTACGATGGCTCAGACAATTTTGCGGAAAATAAAAGATGGGGTTTTTTCCCTTCAGCTGCCGCAGCATGGGCTCTTTCTGAAGAGAACTTTATGAAACCACTTATTGATAATGATATTATCGATTTTGCAAAGATCAGAGCATCTTATGGTGTTGTAGGTCTTGAAGATGGTGTAGCACGTTTTGGTTATATTCCAGTATATAACTATAGTGCACAATCGACTGTTATAGGTGGTAGATTTGTACCGGGATTCAGTGAAGGTAACCTTGTTTCTCCCGATATCCTCAGTTGGTATACTAAGAACATATTCGATGTTGGTGCTGATTTAGCATTTTTAGAAAATGCATTGACTGTTTCATTAGATTACTACTATTACCGAACCAAAGGTTATTTAATTTCTCCTCAAAACAGATATAGTACAACATTGGGTAAAAGCTTACCACAGGTGAAATCTAACAGTGTTCACCGCAGAGCTGGTTATGAAGCTTCGGCAAAATACAAAAACAGTTATAAAGGTTTGAAATATGAACTTGGGTTCCAATTCACTACGTACAATGAGTTATGGGAGGTAAAGGAGGATGAGGCTCTTACAGATTTAATGGATCCAAGAAAGAGAATGACTCACCGTAAGAATGTATATGGTTCCTCATACTATTTAAATGATGGATTATATACAGATAATGAATCGATTTTGGACTCACCACGTAGACTTAGATCTGCTGAACTTAAACAGGGAGACTTAAAATATAAGGATATTAATGGTGATGGAAAGATAGATTCTGATGATCAGATAAAGATTGGTAAACCATTCTTCCCACTGTTCGATTATGGTTTTGATTTCAACCTTGAATATAATGGATTCTTCCTTAACGGTCTATTCCAAGGGACAGGAGATCGGTATACAGAGTTGGCACTTCTTTATAAGGGAGGAAATATTGTAAGCTCTAACTATAATTTCCAATTAGATTTCTGGACACCTGATAATCAGGATGCTAAATTTCCAAGATCTTCAGCACTTCAATCTACAAATAGTGGTAATAACACTGTGAACTCTGATTTCTGGTTGATTAATGCGAAATATTTCAGATTAAAGAGTTTACAATTAGGATATGATTTCAAGAAGATTTTATTCAAAAATTATTCTGGAATATCAAGATTTAAAGTGTCGCTATTGGGTACAAACATATTTACAATTTCTGATACAATGGATTACTTTGATCCAGAGGCGTATAATTATGGTGAGGGTTATCCAGTACAAAAGACTTATTCGATTGTATTAAATATTGGAATTTAAAATGTAAAATAGATATGAAAAATTTAATATATATAGCAAATATTTTACTCTTATTCGTCTTATTGACTTCATGTCACGATGATTTGAATAATTATCCTTTATCTGATCACTCTGAAGATAAAGTTTGGAACTCTGCTGCTAGTGCTCAATTGTTTATAAATGGGACACTATATGTAAAAGATCATTTGCTCGATAGGTCTAATAATCACTCTGATGACTGGTCTGATGATATGGTAATAAATTCCCAGTTGTCGACAGCTCAAAATACTGTAAGAGAATTGCTTACAAGCGACCATTCAGTAGGTACATACGGTTGGAATATGTTTCCTGAAATTAGAAGATGTAATCTTATAATTGAAAAGGTGGCTGCATCTACAACTATTGAAGAGAATCAAAAAGATTATCTTATTGCACAGGGTAAGTTCCTGAGAGCTATTGTTTATTACAATATGGCAAGAAAATTTGGCCGGTTAATTATAATTGATAAGGTTTTGACTCCTGATGATGAGTTGATGCTTGGACGTACTTCTACAATTAAAGAGACTTACGATTTTATCCTTAATGATCTTAAAGATGCTGCAGTTAACCTTCCTGTTAATGTTGAAGCAGGTGGAATTTCAAAAGGTGCAGCTTATGCATTACTTGCTGAAGCAGCTTTACAAGGTGCAGCTTATCTTGACAATACTGCTGAAAAGAATGAATATTACCAAATCTCTAAAAAGGCAAGTGAAGATCTACTTGCATTGAATAAATATAGTCTTGAGAGTGATTATGATAAACTGTTTAATGACTTTACAACAGGTTTAACATCAAGCGAAGTAATTTTAGGCTCATATTTCCTAGCAGATAATACTTATACATCAGGTACATGGAAAATGAAATTTGCTCCTAATCAAGGTTCTTCTAACAAATTGCCTGAAGCAGTTGCTAAAATATGGCCAATGAACGACTTCTTTGAAGGATGGTTCGAAAAGAGCCCATCTCAGGAAATTGTTAATGCATATCAGGTGATTGATGCAGACGGTGTTGCTAAAGATTGGAACAAGACTTCATATTATGAAAACTTCAGACAAGGTATTGATTATGTACATAACATGATGTACATCAACAGAGATGCACGTTTTTACTCAACCATTACATATGATAGCTGCTGGTACATGAATTCTCTTTTGACAATGCGTCTTGGAGGGAATATGCATTACAAAAACAATATGGAAAAGGATCAACACATGACCAAATCTGGTTATATCTATAGAAAAGGGTCTTATCTAGATAACAACACTATTATTGGAGCAGGTGTAAAAATGAACTTTCACTTAACTCCATTACGTTTAGGTCGCTCATATTTGAACTATGCTGAAGTTTTGTTAAGATTAAACAAGACAGCTGAAGCAATTGAAATTATTAATAAAACAAGAACTGTACATGGTCAGCTTCCTCCATTATCAACAAGCTTGAGCAACGAAGAGGCTTGGAAATATTATAAGAATGAAAGGAGGGTTGAGCTTGTGTTAGAGAATGACAGATATTGGTCTTTATTGCGTTGGGGAAAAGAGGAAAAACTTAGTGTTATTCCCGAACTTAATACTCCTCCTACAGCAATTGAGATTTCTGAAGATGGTAAAAGTTATAAATTTATAGATGTTCCTGTAGTTCACTCTGCTAATAACAGAAGTTTCACAGCTAGAAGATATTTCCTTCCAATACCTAGAAGTGAAATACTTACAAATTCAGCATTGACAAACGACCAAAATGAAGGATGGGAATAAATTAACAATTAGATTAATATGAAAAAAATAATAATTTTCGGCTTATCAATTATAATGATATTAAGTTTCAGTTCGTGTCTTGAATTTGGACTAGAGGAGCTTGAAACATATACTGATACTAATATTACTGCTATTAATTTTGAGTATAGATGGATGGTTCCTGAAAATCCAAACGATCCATGGGCAGGTGAGAAATTACAGGTAAAGACATTAACTACTCATGCAGAAATAAAAGAAGGTGTTGTAAAGTGCAATATTACTGTTCCTGATGCATCTGGCACTTTTACCGAGCAAATTAGAAATAGTGTAACCCTTCAGAATATTATTGCTTACCTCACAATATCTCCTGGAGCTACAGTTAAGGCTGTTGGCAGCACGCCGGTTTTAGGGCACATAGGTGATTTTAGTAAGTCGGAATTGAAGTATAAAGTTATCTCAGCCGATGGTAAAAATCAGCAGGAGTGGTTGCTGGTAATAGAAAGTTTTAATAAGTAGATATACCTCATTAATTTAGGACAGGACAATAGAAATAGACAATGTCCTGTCCTATTAATTTACACAGATTTATAATAATGACTAAGATATTGAAATTAGTATTAGTGGTTTTCCCATTTATGCTTGTAGCCAATTGTGTATATTGTCAGCACGGTGGAAATGGGCTTAATTTGAATCTTGCAGATTTTGGAGCTATACCAAATGACGGAAAAGATGACTCTAAGGCATTTACAAATGCATTGGAAAAGTGCCGAAATTACCCAGGTTCTACATTAAATATTCCTCCAGGAAGCTATAATTTTCAAAATAAAAAGGCTATGGAGTTCGAATATAAGGGAATTAACGGACAGTATGGAGAGGATGTACAGGGTGTCTTCTTTAAACCCAAAGGAGAGTATGTTATAGCACTCGATTTTGATAAATTTAAAGATATAACAATAAATGCTGAGGGAGTTACATTTATACAGGAGGGATGGTATGAAGGTGTTTCAATTACAAATGCAGAGAATGTAAAAATAAAAGGTTTGACATTGACACATAAACGTCCCCCTTTCACTGAAGGTGTGATTGTAAACTCAACTGCAGAATATTTTGATATGAAGATCGATATAAAGAAATATACTTTTCTAACAGATGACATAACTGGACGCGTACACTATTACGATACAGAAAAAGAGATATTATATACAGGTCCCGCCAATAGAAAAGAGCTATTAGACAAAGAGACTATAAGAATCTATTCGGAGCTGAAACCCGTAGTTGGTCATATTTGCATTTTGAGACATTCTGCACACAATAGGGCTGGAATCTTGATTAAAGAGTCGAAAAATATAGTCTTGGAGGATGTAACTATTAACTCACAGCCTGGTATGGGTATAGTTGGTCACCGTTCTGAAGATATCGTGATGAGAAATCTTAAGGTTGTACCTGCAGAGGGGACTGTTACATCAACAAATACAGATGCTACACACTTTACAAGCTGCAAAGGAAAAATTATATTTGATGGGTGTGAATTTGGAGGTCAGGGTGACGACTGTACTAACGTTCATAATTACTATTGGAGCTTGTTTGAAGAGTCTGGTAAAGATATAAGAATTAGTGTAGAGGGTGCAGATCTTCATGCATTATCATTAGATTTTCCAGATATATGTGACACTTTGGTATTGGTCTCGAAATATGATTTGGAACCAAAAGAGTATTATATTGTAAAAAATGTAAAAACATCTATTGAAAAGTGGACAGTTGTATTAACTTTAGATAAAGAGATTGTGTATGACTTGGATGAGTACTACCTGACAAACATAACACGCAGGCCATCTGTTGAGATTGTAAATAACGTTGTAAATAGTCACTTAGCCAGAGCATATCTGATTAAAACTGGCAATGTGCATATTCATGGAAACTTTATAAAGGGAAGCAGTGGCACGGCAATCCAACTTGGTGCAGAATCGGGATGGCGTGAAAGCGGTCCTGTGGAAAATATATTGATTGAAAATAATATTATAACTGATTGTGGATTTGGCCGTGGTCGTATGAGAGGAACCGCAATTAGTGTTGAAGTAAATGGAATTATAAATCCGTTAAGTGCTTTAAATAGTAATATTACTATCCGTGATAATATTATTAATGCTTTAGGTGAAGTAGCTATCTATGTGTCTTATACAGATGGCGTATATATTTCGGATAATAAAATTACAGGAAGCATATATGCAGTATCTATCGAAAATTCATATTCTGTAATAGTTGGCAACAATGGCAGTTTACCGGTTTTAATGAACGATTAACCCTATTTGTGAAAATTGATCTAATGAAAAGAATAACTTTTATCTTATTATTTTGTACGTTGTCTCTGATATATGTGAATTCTCAAAGTCGTTGGGAGATTAACCAATCGGGGGGCATAACATGGAAAATAGACTCTCGTATACCTCACTACGATCATATTGAGATGAGCGGTGAACAGATTTCGGTGGTACTTAGATATGGTGTAAACGAAAGCAGAGCATTTGTTCTAGAGCGCAGTTTTATTTGGCCAATGCTACGCACACTACCAAATAATACTCATGCAAGTTTGATGAGACGCTTTGGATGGGATGTGGTGAGAAATATGATGATCGTTAACACAAGAAGAGTCATAGATGAGACGGTAAGATCTATTACTCTAAATGGAGTTATGGTTATTGAGAGCGAGCTCTCAGTTCACCAAAATGGTAAGCTTCTACTAAAGAGATATCTGTTCCCGTCTACAACAGAAGCAGCTTATGCTGAAAAGTATGTTTTGATTAATGTGGGAGAAAGAGCTGTATTAGTAGAGGTGCCTGATGCCAAATCTGTAGCTAAAACCGATGCTAAGAGAGGTGTGGACGGTGTTTATAATATTGAAGCTAATCTTACAGGGGTAACTGGCAGATCTATTGAAGTAGGTGATTCTGTCGTTTTCTATTCCAGTTTTTTGGCTTATAAAGCTGGAGAGACGGCATTTAATATTGATGTTGAGAAAGAGCTTAATAAAAGGAAAAATCTCGTTTCTGAATTTCAGAATAATCTAGTATTGGAGTCTCCAGATGAAGTTATAAACACTATGTTTTCCTTTGCAAAAATACGTGGTTCTGAAAGTATTTATAAAACAAAAGGCGGATATATGCATGGGCCCGGTGGTGAGTCATATTACGCAGCAATTTGGGCTAATGATCAGGCTGAATATATAAATCCATTTTTTCCATTCTTAGGTTACAAGAAAGGTAACATGTCAGCCTACAACTCATATAAGCATTTTGCACGTTTTATGAATGATGAGTTTGAAGCGATTCCAAGTTCTATTATTGCTGAAGGTTTGGATATCTGGAATGGTGCTGGTGATAGGGGTGATGGTGCTATGATTGCCTATGGTGTTGCACGTTATGCTCTTGCTAGAGGTAATAAACAGGAGGCTATCGATTTGTGGCCTCTACTTGAATGGTGCCTTGAATATTGTAGAAGAAATTTGAATGAGGATGGTGTTGTAACTTCTGATTCTGATGAACTGGAGAACCGCTTCCCATCGGGTGATGCTAATCTTACAACCTCTTCTTTGTATTACGATGCACTTATCTCAGCAGCCTATCTAGGAAAGGAGTTGGGCAAACCATCTTCACAGATTGCACAATATAATAAACAGGCTAAAGAGTTGCGTAAAAATATAGAGAGCTATTTTGGTGGTACTGTAGAGGGGATAAATACTTACAAATATTATAAAGGAAATGACCTGCTCCGTTCATGGATTTGTATTCCTCTTACTGTTGGTATTTACGACAGAAAAGATGCAACTATCGAAGCACTTTTCTCTCCTCATCTTTGGACAGAGAATGGATTGCTTACACAGTCGGGCAGTGAGACATTCTGGGACAGATCTACACTTTATGCTTTACGAGGTGTGTTGGCAAGTGGTGAAACAGAAAAGGGAATAGAATACCTTAAATTCTATTCTAAACAGCGTCTATTAGGAGAGCATGTGCCTTATGCAATAGAGGCGTGGCCAGAGGGTAGTCAGAGGCATTTGTCTGCTGAAAGCGGTTTATATTGCCGAATAATAACAGAAGGTTTGTTTGGAATTCGTCCTGTTGGTCTAAGATCATTCACTTTGAAGCCTAATTTACCTGAGGGCTGGGACAATATGAGTTTGAAAAGGATAAAGGCATTTGGGAGTGATTTCGACTTGAATATAAAGAGATCAGGTAAAAAAATTAGAGTAGAAGTAATTGTTGATAATAAAATAGTGCTTGATAAATTGGAAAATGTAGGCACAGAAACTCTTATAAATTTACCTAAACGTTAATAATCTACTTTATAATTTAATCTCATTATATCATTCTAAACTGGATTATTCATAAAAAATATGATAAAGACGAAATTATCTGCCATGATGTTCTTTCAGTTCTTTATACAAGGCTCATGGTATGTAACGATGGGTACCTATTTGGGTAGGACCCTTGAATTTACGGGAGTTCAGATTGGTCTTGCATATAGTACAGCTGCTATTGCTGCAATTATATCACCGATAATAGTAGGTATGATTGCCGACAGGTTTTTCTCTCCCAATAGAGTATTGGCATTTTTGAATATCTTTGGAGCTATACTCCTTTTTGCTCTAACCAAAATAGAGACATTTTCACTTTTTTTTCCTGTGTTGTTGCTTTATAGTATATGTTTTATGCCAACTATGTCGCTAACCAACTCAATATCCTTCGCTAACCTGAAAGATACAGCAAAGGAGTTTTCAAAGATAAGATTATTTGGCTCTTTTGGGTGGATCTGCTCCGGGCTTCTAATTAGTGCACTTAAGATTGAACCTTATTCCACCCCTTTCCTGATCGGGGCGGGCATTTCCCTGCTGGCCGGAGTATATGCGTTGACCCTACCTCATAAGGCTCCAGTGTGTACAGTTGAAAAAGTAGGCGTACGCCAATTGCTCGGGTTTGACGCGTTTAAACTGACAAAGGACAGATCTTTCTTGGTGTTACTGATATTCTCAGCATTGATATGTATTCCACTCGCTTTCTATGACTCTTTCACAAACCTTTTTATAACTGATATGGGGATTTCAAATGCAGCAGCCGCTATGAGTCTTGGACAAGTAGCTGAAGTGATATTCTTGTTTGTATTTCCTTTTTTATTTATAAAGTTAAGGTATAAAGGAAGCATCGTATCTGCTATGGCTGCATGGATTGTAATGTATGGGTTATTTACACTTGGGGCACAATCGGAGCAAAATGGATTCATCTATGCTGTATTGCCATTTCATGGATTCTGCTACACCTTCTTTTTTGTAGCTGGACAACTGTTTGTAGATGAAAAATCTCCCACATCATTACGAAATTCAGCTCAGGGACTTATTGCTTTTGCAACATATGGAGTGGGGAAGTATTTAGGAACCTTGATTGCTGGAAATGTTGTGGACATCTATTCGACAGAAAGTGGTTATAACTGGGTATCTATCTGGTTTACACCATTTCTAATGGCTACTGTCTTCTTATTGGGTTTTATTTTTTTATTTAAAGAAAACGTGAAGAAAAATAGAGAAGTAAAGTTTGCATTAAGTGAGACAATTTAAAGATAGATGATTAAATGTTCTGATTTTAGCACATTAATACAAAAAAGAATTAATAATGAAAAAAAGAAAACTTAAAATGGGTATGATTGGTGGTGGGAGTGATGCTTTTATTGGAGCCATACACCGTCGTGCAGCCTTTATGGATAATTATATTGAATTAGTTTGTGGTTGTTTCAGCATCAATCCTGAAATCTCCAGAAGTTCAGGCAGGGAATACTTCCTCCCGGATCACCGAATTTACGACTCCTACCAGGAGATGTTTGAGAAAGAAACAAAACTGCCCGCCGAAGAGCGGATGGATTTTGTAACCATAGTCACACCGAACAAATGGCACTTTGAACCTGCCATGATGGCATTGGAAAGAGGTTTTCACGTTGTTGTCGACAAACCAATGACTTTTTCCTTGGAAGAAGCCCTCAAACTGAAAGATAAAGTGGAGGAGACGAGACTGGTTCTTGCATTGACCCACGTATACTCTGGGTATCCGGCAGTCAAGGAGGCAAAGGCGAGAATCGCAAGCGGAGAACTGGGTAAACTGCGCAAAGTATACGTGGAGTATACCCAGGGTTGGCTGTCGCAACGCATAGAACTGCAGGGAGGGAATAATGCTGGATGGAGGACTAATCCAAAGACTACTGGGAAGGCCGGATGTATGGGTGATATAGGAACTCATGCTTGGCACCTGGCAGAATACGTTACCGGACTAAAAGTGCTTGAAGTTTGTGCCGACCTTCAAACATATGTGGAAGGACGACAGGTTGATGATGATGGTGCTTCACTACTTCGAATGGAAAATGGTGTTACAGGTGTGCTTATGGCTACCCAAATAGCTACTGGTGAAGCAAACAATATCCGACTACGTGTATATGGAGATAAAGGTGGATTAGAATGGAGGCAAATGGATTCAAATAGATTGATACTGAGATGGGGAGATAAGCCTGATAAAGAACTTTACATGGGTAATAATGAATTCCTGAGTGAATTAGCTAAATGGAATACTAGAACACCTGCTGGTCATCCTGAAGGGTTCATTGAAGCTTTTGCGAATATTTATAGAAATTTTGCTCTCACTATTATGGCAAAAGAAAACAATACTGAACCCAGTGAAATGATTTCTGACTTTCCTACAGTCTATGATGGAGTAAGAGGTATGCAATTCGTAGAAATGATGGTACAATCGGGAGAAGATGATCATACAAAATGGAAGAAATGGATTGAATAGATGATAATTAAAAGGTTTGAAACTATAAGTTACGAATATTAGATAAAGATTAAATACTAATTCAAATGAGAGAAAATAATTTAACCAGAAGATCATTCCTGAAGACTTCTGCTGTAGCAGGTGCAGTAGGTGTAATTGGCACAGGTTCTGCCGGTTTGCTAACATCTTGTAGTGGTGGAAATAAAGGAAAAGGTGGA
>NZ_JAQVHI010000039.1:0-19852 GCF_028696275.1 Lascolabacillus sp. | reverse complement strand
GGCAAGGTCGTGCTCTACCAACTGAGCTACTTCCGCAAAACGTTGCTTTTCTATCAGTGCTCGCTTGCACAGTTTGAATTTGCGACTGCAAATGTAAAAATGTTTCTTCAATTTACAAAGAAAAATCGAAACATTTTTTCTTTAATTTTTCGATTTTTCTTGTAAGCTTAATTATCTGCCTGATTATGTGACATCATGCGCTGAAGCCAATATCAGCCTTTTAGCAGAAGAGATAAATATTCCGGTTAATAATAGATTCAAACACATTGCCAATACTGAAATTACAAGCAATACCCCACCTATCTGATAGCTTATGGCAATGAAAAGAACACCTGCTCCAACCTCACCTCTCGAGAACATACCAATTGATAATGCGAGTCGCTCCTTAATAGTCCTGTCTCTATAGAAAAATAGTGGGAACAGCTTTCCAATATTGGATATAATGGTGACCAAAACTACATGCATTGCTATAACACTCCAGTGAGGCATAGGAATCTGAGAAATTACAGAAGCAGAAAGTGCTGCATCTTTAGTAAAGTCAACACCCAAAAAGAGAGGCATGCTCAAACCAACCAGTAACATGAATATGTATGATATGGAATCTGCTACTTTAACCTCACTCTTATCCGGTACAGGAGGATGATCTCCTTTCATAATCATACCCAAAATAAAAGCAGGAAGTAAAATCTCTATATGAATACCACCATCAAAACCGTATAAATGTGTTGTTATGCGATACAGACCTTCGATTATAACAAAAAGAAGAATGGAATAGAGTAGTATCGACTTCCAGTCTTGTTTAATATTTAAGGAATTCATCTTCTTCCAGCCCAGCCATATTAGCAGCACAGCAACAGCCATAACCACTAACATCTGCCAGCGCATTCCTATCATCAGAATCTGAAGAGGTATCATTAAAAGTATTGTATCCAGGTCATCGAATATTGCCAGAACCTGTACTTTTTTATATACCCAGGTATGCTTCAAACCGGCAGCAACCAGCATTGTAAACAATATCCCTGCAGAGGTGGGAGCAGCATAGCGACCAAGCATGAAAGACTCTTTCCAGGCATCTCCATTTAGCCACATTTTCATCTCAGGAGGAGCAACTGCAAAGAGATAGTACAATGCCACAAGAATCCATGGAAATGCAGCGGCTCCCATTGCTACACCATAATCCAGTGTATAGCTGCGCCACTCTTTTTTATTCAATTCAAACTCGCGACCTACATTTATCATGATAAATGCAAGTGAGATGTAGAGTAAAGAGGTTGAAACTAATTGAAATGTTGGGAAACTCTCTCCTAATAATGGAGGCAAGATTTGTGATAAAACAAGACCGATAACCAGTAAAACAGAAAACGTATAGACTTTTCTCATCAATTAAAATTAAAGAAATGGCATTAAAGAAAATCCTAAAGAGAATGCCACTTCAGATTAAAAATTCCGTAAGCAGGTAAAACAAGAAAAGTACTATTTTGTTCAGTTATTGTTAAAATTAATTCGGTTTATTTATTCCCCCTGCTATTCACTACTTCATAAACTCCTGGCCGTGAGGAATAAACCTGATAGCTTTGCAATGGCTCTTTTGAAGGACCTTTTTCAGGTGTTCCCAATCCAAGACCAAAGTTACCATACATGGTTACAAAAACAGAATTACACCCGGGGCATTCTGCCTTACCATCTCCCCGGGGTATAATTCTTATATTTCTGTCATCTTCATAAGGACAGCATAAATCATATACATAAACGTTGCTGCCCGATGCATCAGTTACTGCAAGCAGACCTGCATATCCAAGTCTGTCTGTACTCAGACGCGGTTCCGTAAAAGTCTTGTACGACATACCCTCTCTCAACGTATGATCATAAGCATTCACATCAATTGTAAACCTTACCGGAGCATAAGGTATAGAGAGTGGTGGTGTATTATCAGCACAAGATAACAGAAAGAGAAAAGAAATAGCCAAATATCTTTTTATCCGCATCTGTTTAACAAATTACAGAGTAGCACCATCCAGAATTGTATCAATCCTGATCAGCTCTTCTTTTGTGAAATTGAGATTTTGCAATGCATTCAAATTGTCTTTCAACTGATCCATGTTTCTGGTTCCAACAATCACAGATGTAACCCTTGGATCTCTCAACACCCATGCAATAGCCATCTCTGCCATTGTCTGACCACGTTCTGATGCAATCACATTCAACTGTTTAACCTTTTCTACTAAAAGAGGAGAAACTTGTTCTTTCCTTAGAAAACCGGTAGGCTTAGCTGCGCGTGAATCCTCAGGAATGCCATTCAGGTATTTATCTGTAAGAACACCCTGTGCAAGAGGAGAGAAAGCTATAAAACCTGCACCATACTCTTTTGTGATACTCAATATCTCCTCTTCAGGTTTGCGATTAAACATACTATACTTATCCTGAAAAATCAGACATGGAACATCTCTCTCCTTTAAATAATTCAATCCTTTTCTGGCCTGTACAGGAGGATAGTTAGAAAATCCAACATATAAGGCCTTTCCCTGACGTACTATATCAACCAAAGCCTGCATTGTCTCCTCAATAGGTGTGTTCGGATCATACCTGTGTGTATAAAAGATATCAAAGTAATCAAGTCCCGTACGCTTCAGACTCTGATCGATACTTGCCATCAGATACTTTCTTGAACCACCGTCACCATAAGGTCCCTCCCACATATAATACCCCGCTTTTGACGATATTATCATCTGATCACGGTGTGATGAAAGGTTCTCTCTCAATATTTTCCCAAAATTAGTTTCTGCTGATCCTGGAGGAGGTCCATAGTTATTAGCCAGGTCGAAATGAGTAATACCCTGCTCAAAAGCATAAAGAATCATATCCTTTGCAGTTTCGTAATCATCCACGAACCCAAAGTTGTGCCACAAACCAAGTGAAATCTTGGGTAGCTGTATTCCGCTCGTTCCACAATAAGAGTAATCCATAATATTCGTTTTTAATGGTGAATAAATTAATTAGTTCATTTTCTTTTCTATTTCGGCATCAGACAGTAAACTTACAACCTTCTGTCCATCAGGTGTGTAAGAAGGTGATGGTGTTGCAAAAAGCTCACTCACTATCAGCAACATCTCTTCCCCCGTTAAAGCCCTGCCATAGGGAATAGCTGTTAATCTTGCCAGCGAAAGAGCAATTGACTCCTGAATCTCCGACTTAACATCACTGCCAGTTTCCAGGCTATAACTAATCATCGATTTGATAATCGTGCCCGGGTTGGAACTCTCTATCTCAGAAGGAACACCCTGAACAGCAAAACAGTTGTTGCCCAGATTGCTCAGTTCAAAGCCAAGCGCCTCCAGGTCGTCCATTATAGAAGGCAATGCGGCCGATTCCGAAGCAGAAAGCTCTAATACTTCAGGAAAAAGAACACGTTGTGAAACTCCTTTTCTTTTTCTTATCTGAGTAAGATACTTTTCAAACAGAATCCTTATATGCGCTTTATGCTGATCAATTATCATCAACCCCGATTTTACAGAGGTGAGAATATATCTCTGCTTATACTGATAATGTTCAGGATAAAGATCTGTCTCTGGTATATTTTGAGCAGATCCTGCTAATATGTTTTCCGAAGGGGGTGACACCTCTTCCTCGAAACTCTTGTGTAGTTTTTCCCATCCTAAAGCAGGCGCTGACACCCTGTTGGGTTCAAAAGAAGGAGCATTGAAAGGATTGTATGCAGGATCAACATTAACCCTCGGCATTTGAACCGGTGCAGAAGGATCATAAACAGGTATCTCAGGCGCATCCTCCCTGTCGAAATCAATTGTGGGCACAGCATTAAACTTACCAAGCGACTCTTTAACCGTTACCATCAAAATCTGCCATAAAGCCTGCTCATTTTCAAACTTCACCTCAGTCTTTGTAGGATGAATATTAACATCAAGAGATTCAGGATCAACCTCAAAATAGATGTAATAAGTAGGCTTCTCATCAGAAGAGATAAGCTGTTCAAAAGCAGTAGTCACCGCTTTATGAAAATATGGATGGCGGATATACCTGTTGTTTACGAAGAAGAACTGACTTGAATTGCGCTTCTTTGCATACTCCGGTCGCGAAACATACCCGTAAATCTTTCCGAGTGCAGTCTCAGCCTCTATATCTATCAGCTGCTGCAAAATATTCTTACCCTCCAGCTGTGCAATTCGCTGCTTTAATCCTGCTTTAGTAAGATGCAGGGTCTCCTCATCATTTTCGATCAGAGAGAACTCCAGATGCGGATGTACTAAAGCAATTCTCTCGATTTCGTTAAATATATTTCGTCTCTCAGTTTCATTGGATTTAAGGAATTTCCTGCGTGCAGGAACATTATAGAATATATTTTTTACAGAAATTGAAGTACCCGCACCACAAGCAATAAACTCCTGCTTTTCCAGTCTTGAACCGGATATTAACAGTAGAGTCCCTAACTCATCTTCTTCTCTGCGACTCTTTACCTCAACCTGCGATATTGCAGCAATCGATGGTAATGCCTCACCTCTGAAACCCATTGTGGTGAGTGCAAAAAGATCATCTGCACTTTTAATTTTTGATGTTGCGTGCCTCTCAAAAGCCATTCTTGCATCGGTTGGAGACATACCCTTACCATCGTCAATAACAGTGATCAAAGTACGTCCTGCATCCTTTATAACTATCTGTATATGTTCAGCTCCTGCATCAATAGAATTCTCCACTAACTCCTTTACCACTGAAGAGGGCCTTTGAATTACTTCACCTGCAGCAATTTGGTTGGCGATGGAGTCAGGTAGAAGATGAATTATATCAGTCATATTTTAATTAAAACCCAATTTATCGCAACAGCCAGAAGATGAATATCAACAACAGAACTATACCTATGAAAATAAGTATTTTGTTATTGGTAATAAATGAACTTTCACCTGATTCCTCTCTGCTTTTGCGTTTCTTTAAAAAGCGAGTCTGAGAAACAAACTCAGATTTAAAATCTTTTTTATCTATTTCACTCCTTTCAGGCAAAACGCCCATCTCTCTCTTTACAGCTTCAATCCTGTTCTTTAGTTTCTCCTTTCGAGCCTCCTCATCCGGATCATAAAGAATCGGTTTGTAATTAAATTTGCGAGGTTTACGGTTGTTATAGAAAAAAAATACTCCCATTTTAAATAGATGTTTGATAGATACAAATATAAATAATCATAATAATAAAGACAAAACAGCAAACCAGTTTACCCGGTTTTAAGTACTGATTCACATTTAATAATCACAAAACAATGATTACTAAATCATAGTGTAATGTCTTCCCTCTCGAAACGCCTTACAGGCTCATTGTCAACATCCTCAGTTTTCCTTTCGTTGCTTCGGAAGATATCATCCGGGCCGGTTGGCCGCAAATAATCAAGCCATACAAACCTTTCCAATCTTTTCTGCTCCGGTTGCAATTGAGGAAGCGGTGTTGTCACAGCTTTTGTTGAAGGCCACACTTTCAGTCGCTTTATCTGTTCATCAGCAATATCTATTGAGAGATAGGGACTCTCAGTCCTGTTTAATCCAATTATCGTTTTGTCCTCTTCCACGAGGTAGTATAGCGACTCTGCATTACCTTCTACAAGCACATGATAAATTTCTCCATCCCTGAAGTAGGCAGTCATATCTCTTCCGCTCAGCTGGTTAAACTGATCCCCCTCCCCTCTGTCCTGAACAGCTAATGCATTATCCTTCACTATAGCCTTTTCTATAGTTGAGTCGTTTAAATGAACATTAATCTGAAAACCTGATATCTGGTTGTTTTCGTTCCATACAACAGGATGCCCAACCATATAAATCATAGAATCTCGTGAGGAGTAGTGTATTGAGTCACAAATACCCTGTATATCTGCACGATAAAACCTCACATTATAGTACGCCTTGATATCCCTGAAGGTAGAATCTGTGCTCATTACCAATGTATCACCATGCAGAAAAAGACTATCCTGACCAGAATAATCTATAGCGAAGGCAGAATCGGTTGCAAAACCATATTCAGTTTTCTCATTATAAAAACCATAGTTCCCTCTTATTATACCTTTTCTCTCGCTATCCTCAAGATACATATTACCAAAGACCTCACCCTCTCCGGAAATTCTGTTATAAAAGATCGTGTCGCCAATCAGCACCTTGCTGCCGTCATTACTATAAACCTGCGAACGATCCAGAAGTCGCGAATCCTCAGTTACAGTATTATACCAGCCATTCTGCGTATGAATATAACCACTGTCTGAAACAATTCTCGAAGGCCCTAAAATATCAGCAATTTTTGTTTCCGTATTATATTTCAGGGTATCTGCATAAATGATATAATCCTCATTAACCAGCTTCACACTATCACTGAACAGAGCCTCTTTTGTATCAGGAGCGTACTGACCCCAGAATGATGTCAGCTCATTCTCTTCATCAACAAGCATACCACCCTCAAAATAATATCCAAGATTTGCTATACGATCATAGTCCAGACTATCCGTAAACAGAGTAGTATTTTTATCCTCCATCCTTATATTGTCACGCAGGCGTGCCAGTCTGGTATTTCCATCATAAAAGAGATAATCGCCATAAACAAAAATAGTATCTCCCTGCTCCATGCTCACATTGCTGAAAGCCTCAAATGAGTTCGTTTGCTGAAACAGGTAAGCGCTGTCACAATACATATATGCACCCTCATGAAAGAAGATAACATTTCCCGTAAGAATCTCAGCATCAAAACCGGCCCTCTTGCTCCACAGGTCGGCCTGTCTCAACTCAATAATTCTTTCTGCACCCTCATCCACAGCATTGCTATCTCCGGCAACAGCCGGTTTCACCTGCCTCGGTGCTGTTATGGAGTCAGGTTGCTGCGCATGCACAGAAAATATAAAAACAAACAGCACACTAAGTAAAAGTGTGCTTTGCTTTAAATATTTATAGGATTGTTTTTTCATTGCAACTGAAAAAAACTTTTTTACCTTAACCAGCCTGAATATCTGAATTCGCATTTCCTCCATTCCGGATCAATACGCACATAAGTTTTCTCAATCTTTTTCTGAAGCCACTCATCAACAAGCTTCTGCTTGCGGGCATTTTCCGCCATCTGTTTTATAATCTGATAATCGTTGTTGATATTAGCGCGGTGCCCCTCATTACGGTTTGTAATCTTAATCATTGCAGCCACCTGCCTGCCCTTGTCATTAAGCATCAGAAACGGCTGCGAGATCTCACCCTCTTTCATCTCACCAGCAATCTTTGCAATATCCTGATTCAGTTCATTCAGCGCAAAGCGAGGAGTTCCGGCATTAGGACTTCCCTGAGTATTGTTCACCATGATACCCTTATTATTGCGCGTATCCTTATCTGCTGAAAGGTATGTTGCAGCCTCATCAAAAGTCAGCCTCTTATCCATTATCCCGGCCCTTATCGAGTCGAGTCGAACAACAGCAGTATCGAGCGATTCTTTAGGAACCTTAGGCTTAAGCAGTATATGCCTGAAATTGGCCATCTCTCCCCTTCTTTCAATAAGCTGGATTATATGAAATCCATATTCAGTCTCTACAACATTCGAAACCTTCTTCGGATCATTAAGTGCAAAAGCAACATTTGCAAACTCAGGCACAAATCCCGATCTTGACATAAAACCAAGTTCACCCCCCTGAATTGCCGAAGGATCTTCAGAGTGCAGCAGTGCCAGAGTTGAAAACTCTCTTTCTCCACTATTCACCTGATCGGTATATTCTCTGAGTCGGGCTTTAACCTTATCTATCTCCTCCAGAGGAATTTTAGGCTCAGCAGTAATAATCTGAACTTCCACTGTAGTTGGTATAAATGGGAGACTATCCTGAGACAGGTTGTTGTAGTATTGACGAATTTCGGATGGTGACAGCTGAATATTGCCAAAATGCTTCTGCTGTACACTCTGAATTATCTGCTGCTCACGTATCTGTTCTCTTAAATCTTCACGAATTGCAGACAGACGCTTTCCAAAGTACTCTTCCAGCCTCTCCACAGAACCAATCGAGTTGATATAGTTATTCACATAATACTCCAGTTCACGGGAAATATTAGATTCCTGAACCTCAATACTGTCAAGTTTCGCCTGATCCAGAAAAAGTTTCTGAATAGCCAACTGTTCCGGTATAAAGCAATAAGGATCACCTTCGATACGCTGGTTTTGCATCAGCATCTCTTTGCGGTATTCCTCAACTTCAGATTTGAGAATCGCTTCATCACCCACAACCCACACTATTTCGTCTATTATATTATTCTGCGAAATAACAGTCTGTGATGCAAGTAATACAGCCAGAAAAAACAATACTTTTATTTTAGATTTCATATGATTAAAATTACTGTCTCTTAAAAGTAACATTTGATACTCACAAAAATCATTCTAAACGGAGCAATGATCATCATGCAAGTCTCATAAAACTGATTAAGAATTATATATGTAAAAGTAGGTATAATACGTTTAACAGCCAAACAACTCGATGGTTAAAAGTAGTTATAAGCATGCAGAGACGCCAATTATGGCGCCTCTGCGAATTTTCATATAAAGAGTCAGTCCAACTATCCCTCTATAGCTGCCTGAGCTGCAGCCAGACGAGCAATAGGAACACGGAACGGAGAGCAAGAAACATAGTTCAGACCTACAGTGTGACAGAATTTCACTGATGAAGGCTCACCGCCATGCTCACCACAAATACCACACTTAAGCGTAGTTTTCACCTCACGTCCTGTTTGTACAGCCATGCGAACAAGTTGTCCAACACCATTCTGATCCAATACAGCAAACGGATCCTGTTTCAATATACCCTTATCAAGATACATTGGAAGGAATTTGGCAACGTCATCACGGCTATAACCGAATGTCAGCTGAGTCAAGTCGTTAGTACCAAATGAGAAGAAGTCGGCCTCTGCCGCAATCTTATGTGCAGTAATAGCAGCTCTTGGTATCTCAATCATTGTACCAATCTTATATTCAACCGATTCATTATTCTCAGCAAACACCTCATGTATAGTAGACTCAATAATATCCTTCTGAGCTTTAAACTCATGAACAATACCTGTTAGAGGCACCATAATCTCAGGAATAGCTGTAATACCCTCTTTCTTCAGTTCAATAGCAGCCTCAATGATAGCACGGGTCTGCATCTCAGTGATCTCAGGATAGAGGTTACCAAGACGGCATCCGCGAAGACCAAGCATTGGGTTTGCTTCCATAAGACCTTCAACCCTGTCGTGAATATCTTTATATGAGATACCCATAACCTTTGCCATCTCCATCTGTCCCTTTTCATCGTGAGGAACAAACTCATGCAAAGGCGGATCAAGCAGTCTGACAGTCACCGGCAGTCCATCCATAGCTCTGAAGATACCCAGGAAATCTTTCTTCTGAAGAGGCAGCAGTTTCTCCAAAGCTTTGCGGCGTCCCTCTTCATCTTTAGAGAGGATCATCTCACGCATAGGAACAATCTTATCCTCTTCGAAGAACATATGCTCTGTACGGCACAGACCAATACCCTTAGCTCCAAATTTACGTGCAACCGCTGCATCCTTAGGAGTATCAGCATTTGTTCTCACATCCATTCGGGCATACTTCTCAGCAATACTCATCAGCTCATCAAAGTTCTCGTCAAGATCAGCATCCTGAGTAGCTATTTTACCTTCATAAACATAACCGGTTGACCCATCAAGTGAGAGCCAGTCACCCTCTTTAATTTCCTTTCCATTAATAGAAAGAGAGCGAGTTTTATAATCTATTATAAGGTTATTTGCTGCAGAAACACAGCATTTACCCATACCACGTGCAACCACAGCTGCGTGTGATGTCATACCACCTCTTGAGGTCAGGATACCCTGAGCAGAATTCATACCCCTCAGATCCTCAGGAGATGTCTCTATACGACAAAGAATAACCTGTTTACCCTCTTTACTCCACTCTTCAGCCTCATCAGCATGGAAAACCACCTGACCGGCAGCAGCTCCCGGAGAAGCAGGAAGTCCGTGTGTTATAGGCTTCGCTTTTGCAAGAGCATTCTTATCAAATACAGGGTGCAGCAGCTCATCCAGCTTTTCAGGATCGCAACGTTTTAAAACAGTCTTCTCATCAATATAACCCTCATGCAGCATATCTATAGCAATCTTAATCATAGCTGCACCTGTTCTCTTACCACTTCTGGTCTGCAACAACCATAACTTACCATCCTGAATTGTAAACTCAAGGTCCTGCATATCTTTAAAGTAGTCCTCAAGCTTCTGCTGTACAGCAATCAGTTCTGCAGCACACTCAGGCATAACCTCTTCCAGTGAAGGATATTTTGCACTACGCTCCTCTTCAGAGATACCCTGCAGTTTTGCCCAACGGCGAGAACCTTCAGTTGTGATCTGCTGCGGAGTACGCACACCCGATACAACATCCTCACCCTGAGCATCAATCAGGTACTCACCATTAAATATATTCTCACCAGTAGCAGCATCACGGGTAAATGCAACACCTGTTCCTGATGTTTTACCCATATTACCGTAAACCATCGCCTGAACATTTACAGCTGTACCCCACTCTTCCGGGAAGTTATTCATCTTACGGTATAGAATAGCACGCTCATTCATCCAGCTGTCGAATACAGCACAAACCGATCCCCAAAGCTGATCCCATGGACTAACAGGAAACTCCTTACCTGTTTTCTCCTTAACAGCAGCCTTAAACAGTTTAACCAGCTGTTTCAGGTCGTCAGTTGTAAACTCAGTATCCAGTTCAATACCTTTTGAAGCTTTCATCTCCTCCATTATCTCTTCAAAAGGATCAATATCTTCTTTGCTATGAGGCTTCATACCCAGTACCACATCACCATACATCTGTACAAATCTGCGGTATGAGTCCCAAGCAAAACGCTCATTTCCCGATTTTTTAGCAATCCCTTCAACTGCGTCATCATTCAGACCCAGGTTCAATACTGTATCCATCATACCAGGCATCGAAACACGAGCGCCCGATCTTACCGATACAAGAAGAGGATTATCCTTATCTCCGAACTTTGTGCCGGTCAGCTTTTCAATCTGAATTATCGCGTCTTCTACTTCCCCTTTCAGTACATTTATCACGTAGTCACGTCCTAATTCATTATATTCGGTACAAACTTCGGTGGTTATAGTAAAACCGGGAGGCACCGGTACTCCTATCAGATTCATTTCAGCAAGGTTAGCTCCTTTACCTCCAAGCAGATTTTTCATATCTGCTCTTCCTTCAGCAGCGCCATTTCCAAAGGTGTAAACTCTTTTCTTTTCCATTTGGTGTTTTAGTTATGATTATTTATTTGTTAAAAAATGTGTTTATATTAATTTAAATTATTGCCCTCCCAAATATATGTCATACAACTGAATATTCGGAGTAATTCCGTTTGAACTCTCAAAACGCACAAAGCCATAAATTTGTTTAAGAGTATCGTTATCAATATATTTGGAAATAGGAGTACCATAGTTCCTGTTCTCTTTAATTTTCTGGTATCTATAGATGGTAGTATCATTATACTCCAGAATCAGCGCAGAAGTCAGATTGTTGTTGCCCGACTGAGGTATTCCAATCGCATTCAGGTTGAACGAGAAGAAGTTGCTTGGAATATCTTTTGAGATAGCTGCTGAATCGAGTTGAAAACGGAACCCTTTACTATCAGTACCTGGTGTTTTAAATGTGTAAGTACGTGGAATATAAGAGGCTGAATAAATTTGGATATCAGGTTCAGCCTTCTCTAAACTAAGTTTTGCATTTCTCGAGTCGATCTCTATCTGTGCCCTTTTCAGCCGAGCCTTAACAGAGTCGTTCATTCTGAGATAAAGGTCAATTTTATCGGAGTACCACGACAAGGAGGTGTCCCACTGAGCCTGTGTTACGTTATGCTGAGCAAAAACCTTGTTTATATATGCCTCTTTCTTTTCCGGTTCGCTGAAATCCTGATAATCATTATCCATTATCGCTTCGGCAATATAAACATCATACATAAGCTGTTCCATTTTCTTTCTGTTTAACACCTCCTTGGGTCTGTTCTGACAAGAAGATATCAACAGGCTCAATATCACGAGCACTAAAAGGTTAGAAACAGTTTCAGGTCTCACTGGTAATTTCTTTTTCTTTTTGTTCCTTATCATATTTTTCACGCTCAGATTTAGAAAGAAGTGAATATGATAAAGTTTTTCTGTAAAACAATAATAGCAGAATCACACCTACAGTAATTGCAGAATCTGCGATGTTAAATATAAATCTGAAGAAGAGAAAGTCCTCACCCCCTATAAACGGTATCCAGTTGGGAAATGTTCCGCTAAAAAGTGGAAAATATAACATATCCACAACTTTACCGTGAAGCAGGGTTGAATAGCCCTCACCCCATGGAACAAAAGAGGCTGTGTGGCCGGCATAGCTGGCTTCGAAAATTACACCATAAAAAACACTGTCAATTATATTACCGGAAGCACCGGCAAGAATCAATGCCACACAAGCGATAAAACCTTTTTTAAAACCCTCTTTAATTAATTTTTTAATGTAGATAATAATAAATACAACAGCAATTATACGGAAAAGCGAAAGAAACAGTTTCCCTCCTGCCTCAATACCAAACGCCATCCCATTATTTTCTACAAAATAGATTTGAAACCAATCAGTAATGTTAATGGTGTCGTAAAGACTCATATTTGTCTTAACCAAAATCTTCGTGAGCTGGTCGACGAGAATAACCATAAAAACTACTAAGATAGCTACCAATGTCTTATCTCTACGACTATCCATAAATCAAGATCTTCATATGATTGATTTTACCTCCTTTTCTTTGATTTTGCTTCAATACTGAGTGTAGCATGAGGAACAGCGCGAAGGCGTTCTTTCGGGATAAGTTCACCTGTTTCGCGGCATATACCGTATGTACCGTTTTCAATACGTACCAGTGCAGCCTGAAGATTCTGAATAAACTTCATCTGCCGTTGAGCCAGTCTGCCTGCCTCTTCCTTAGAGAGAGTAGATGCACCCTCTTCTAGCACTTTATAAGTTGGAGAAGTGTCCACAGTATCATTACCATCAGCATTTGTAACCGCTGCCCTGTAATTTTCATACTCCTGTTTGGCTACTTCCAGTTTTTCTACAATAATAGCTCTGAATTCCTCCAACTCTTCAGCTGAATATCTCGTCTTTTTACTCATAATAAATTTTTTTTGAGAGTGTTCTCTTTTACTAACTATAATTTTTCATGTATACGCATACGCAAATATACATAAAAACAAATTATTCTCAACTGTTTTTATGAATACTGATTGTCAATGAAACATCATCAATATCTATTTCATCTTCCAATTTTTCATTTACAATCAATATCTCATCTGCAAGCACCTGATTTCTTATGTATTCCGAATTATCAGCCACTGCCTCATCGATTGCAGGGTGCGACATAATCTTCACTACAATCCTGTCGGTTATTTCAAAATCCTTCGCTTTTCTCAGATTCTGTATCCTGTTTACAAGCTCACGAGCTATACCCTCCTTACGAAGTTCATCCGTAATAGTGATATCAAGAGCAACCGTCAGTCGGCCCTCATTCTCCACAAGCCATCCCGGGATATCCTCAGAGATTATCTCCACGTCGTCCAGACCAACTATCACCTCCTGACTATCTATCATAAAGGCGTACGATCCGTTCTTCTCAAGCTCCTGAATATCTTTACTGTCAAACTCCTGAATCTTAACAGCCAGCTGCTTCATAATCTTTCCATATCTCGGTCCCAGCTTCTTAAAGTCAGGCTTAGCCCTCTTCACCAATATCTCACTTGCTGAGTCAACATAAGCAAGCTCCTTAACATTTACCTCGTTAAGTATCAACTGTTCAACCGCCTGCAGATTACTCTTCTGATTTTCATCAGCAACAGGTATCATTATCTTTGTAAGAGGCTGACGCACCCTTATATTTACCTTACGACGAAGAGCGAGCACAATCGACGAAACAGTCTGCGCCAGATACATCTGATCTTCCAGCTGCTCATCTATCAGACCCTCCTCAACAACCGGGAAATCGGTCAGATGCACTGAGTCGGCCCCCTTCTCACCTGCAACCGAAGTCAGGTCCAGATAAAGCCTGTCAGCATAAAACGGAGCAATCGGAGCCATAAGCTTGGAAACCGTAACCAGACACTGGTAGAGAGTCTGATAAGCCGACAACTTATCGTCGGTCATCTCACCACCCCAGAAACGTTTACGGTTAAGTCTTACATACCAGTTACTCAAGTTATCGTTAACAAAATCATTGATAGCGCGACCAGCCTTGGTTGGCTCATAATTCTCATAACCCTGATCAACCTCCTTCACCAAAGAGTTAAGAAGAGAGATAATCCAGCGATCTATTTCAGGACGATTCTCAACCGGTATCTGTGGATACTGATTTCTGAAATCATCAACATTAGCATAAAGCACTAAGAAAGAGTAAGTATTGTAGAGCGTACCGAAGAATTTTCTGCGAGCCTCTTCAACCCCCTCAACATCAAACCTCAGGTTCTCCCAAGGCGCAGCGTTAGTAATCATATACCAGCGCAGAGGGTCAGAGCCATACTTCTCAATTGTAGTGAACGGATCCACAGCATTACCGAGACGTTTCGACATCTTATTGCCATTCTTGTCAAGCACAAGACCATTCGACACAACATTCTTAAACGCCACACTACCCTTCACCATCGACGCAAGCGCATGCAGAGTATAGAACCATCCACGAGTCTGGTCCACCCCCTCAGCAATAAAATCAGCAGGGAACACCTTCTGAAACTCCTCTTCAGCTATATGAGGATAAAACACCTGTGCAAATGGCATCGCACCACTATCAAACCAAACATCAATAAGATCCGATTCACGATACATCGGTTTTCCGCTATCAGAAACAAGCACTATATTATCAACATAAGGACGGTGCAGGTCTATCTTTTCGTAATCAAGATCTTTATAATCGCTCAAGCTAACCCCTTTCCAAGGCAGCTCACTCATCACACCGGCATCAATTGACTTCTGCATCTCCTGATACAGCTCCTTCACCGAACCGATACACTTCTCTTCCCTACCATCCTCAGAGCGCCATATAGGAAGCGGAGTGCCCCAGTAGCGACTCCTGCTCAGGTTCCAGTCCTGCAGATTCTCCAACCACTTACCAAAGCGTCCGGTACCAGTCGACTGCGGCTTCCAATTGATTGTGTTATTCAGTTCAATCATCTTATCCCTGCATGCTGTTGTGCGAACAAACCAGCTATCCAGCGGATAATAGAGAACAGGCTTATCCGTTCTCCAGCAATGCGGATAGTTATGCACATGCTTCTCTATACGGAAAGCACGATTCTGCATCTTCAGCATCACAGAAAGATCTACATCAAGTGTAGCATCCTTCTCAGTAAGAGTGTCATCATACTCATTCTTAACATATCTGCCGGCAAACTCACCATACAGATCTGCATTCATACTGTTTTCTACAAACTGCGGATCAAGCTCCTCAATACGGAAATATTTACCAGTCAGGTCAACCATCGGACGCATTGCCCCATCCCTGTCCTTAAGTAAAATACCATCCACACCGTTCTCCTTGCCCACCTTCATGTCATCAGCACCAAAAGTAGGAGCAATATGCACAATACCGGTACCATCCTCAGTAGTCACGAAATCCCCCGTCACCACCCTGAATGCATTACCGTTTGCCTTCACCCATGGCATCAGCTGCTCATATTCAAAGCCTGCAAGCTCCTCACCCTTCCATACCTTATCAACAACATGGAAAGGAATATCCTTATCACCCGGCTTATAATCCTCAAGCGACAACTTACTGTTCTTCTCAGGGAAGTAAGTATTCAGCAGGCTCTTTGCAAGCACCACAGTAATAGGCTTATCGGTGTACTGGTTATATGTCTGCACCGCCACATACTCGATATTCTTACCCACAGCAAGCAGCACATTAGAAGGCAACGTCCATGGAGTGGTTGTCCACGCCAGGAAAAACGCCTCACCAAACTCCTTCCACTCAGGCAGCGGATCAACAATCTTAAACTGAGCCGTACAGGTTGTATCCTTCACATCCCTGTAGCAGCCGGGCTGGTTAAGCTCATGAGTACTCAATCCCGTTCCGGCAGCCGGAGAGTAAGGCTGAATAGAATATCCTTTATAAAGATAATCCTTATTATAAAGCTCCTTAAGCAGATACCACAACGTCTCTATATATCGATTATCATAAGTGATATAAGGATCACTCATATCCACCCAGTAACCCATCTGACGAGTAAGATCCTCCCACTCCCTGGTGTATTTCATCACCTCGGTGCGGCAAGCAGCATTATACTCCTCAACCGATATTTTAGTACCAATATCCTCTTTCGTGATACCCAGAGATTTCTCAACCCCCAGCTCCACGGGCAAACCGTGCGTATCCCATCCGGCCTTCCTGTTTACCAGGAAACCCTTCATCGTTTTATAGCGGCAAAATATATCTTTAATTGAACGTGCAATAACATGGTGAATACCGGGCATACCATTAGCAGAAGGCGGCCCCTCATAAAAAACAAAGTCAGGATGCCCCTTGCGAATCTCTAAACTTCGTTTGAAAATATCTTTTTCATCCCACTCTTTCAGCATCTCTCTGTTCACATCTGAAAGATTCAAGTGACTATGTTCAGGAAATTTTTTACTCATCATCAATTAATTATAGCCTTTGAAAAATAATTTGCAAAGGTAATAATAAAAATAGAAAACCCGGCTCGTTAACCAAGCCGGGTTTTATTTTGATTTAAAATAATGTGTCAGGACAACTTCTCAAGAGCAGTTTTAATCCTTGCCACAGCATTCTTTATATTCTCATCAGAAGTAGCATATGATATACGTATACACCCCGGAGCACCGAAAGCATCACCCCCAACACAAGCCACGTGCGCCTCCTCCAGCAGGAACATAGCAATGTCGGTAGCGCTCTCCATAACCTTACCATTATAAGACCTGCCGATAAGGCTCTTACACTCCGGGAAGATATAAAACGCACCCATAGGATTATTCACATTCAGCCCCGGAATCTCTTTAAGCAGTCCCACTATCAGGTTCCTGCGCCTTTCAAAAGCAGCCCCCATCTCTGCAACGCACTCCTGACTACCGGTATAGGCAGCCACAGCCGCCTTCTGTGCAATTGAAGAAGGGCCCGAAGTATATTGTCCCTGCAGCATACTGCAAGCCGATGCAATCCACTGTGTCGCAGCAATCCATCCAATACGCCATCCAGTCATCGCATATCCTTTAGACACCCCGTTCACGATAACCACACGGTCACGTATCTTATCAAACTGCGCGATCGACTCATGCTTACCAATATAGTTGATATGCTCATAAATCTCATCAGAGATAACTATAACATTTGGATATTTTGCCAGCACCTCAGCCATCTCCTTCAGCTCCTCAGCAGTATAAACACTTCCGGTAGGGTTAGATGGCGAGCAAAGAATCAGCGCTTTAGTCTTAGGAGTAATAGCCTCCTCCAGCTGCTGTGCAGTAATCTTAAAATCCTGATCAATTCCGGCATATACAAACACCGGTTTACCCTCAGCCAGCTTCACCATTTCCGGGTAGCTCACCCAGTAAGGAGCAGGGATAATCACCTCATCATCCTTACCAATGATAGAGAGTATAACGTTGCATATCGACTGCTTAGCACCGCTCGATACAACAATCTGTGCAGGCTTATAATCCAGCTCATTCTCCCTCATCAGTTTCTCACAAATAGCAACCTTCAGATCCTGGAAACCAGCCACAGGAGAGTAGAAAGAAAAGTTATCATCTATTGCCTGTTTGGCAGCCTGTTTTATATGGTCCGGAGTATAAAAGTCGGGTTCCCCCACACTCATATTAATAACATCAATTCCCTGAGCTTTCAGTTCATTGCTTTTTTGTGCCATTGCGAATGTTTCAGAAGGCGATAAAGCATTTAATCGGGCAGACAATAAATCCATAAAATTGTTATTTTGATTAATAATTTGGACAAAGATAGATAAAAATCATATTACCAACTGCTCAATGGTGAAAAAAAGTCATTATAAAGATGAAATAGGCTACAAATAGAAAAAGCCACCTATCGAGGTGGCTTTAATGGAAAAATATATATATTGTTATTACGATTTAGTTCTAAAAAAAATAAAGCATCAGTGATCATTTATCACTTAGCTTCAGAATCAGTGTTAATCAACTTCCCCACTGCATCAGCATACTTGCAGGATTTCCTGCTTTCTGCTCTTTGTTTGTTTATTTGGAAGTTGTTCAGCTTGCCATGCGCAAACTTGCTTTCAACGTACGGATTCTGTTTAATCTGTTAGTACGATAAGAAACAGATCCGTTAGAAATGTTTTGTTCCAGATACTTTATCTGATCCAAAATCTCTTCTTTGGTTAGGTTTCTGATTGTCATAATTTTTCCTTTCTTTTAAAATTAAAGTTATGATTAATCGGCAACCGTCTATTTAAGAAGCCATTCAATATGTAGTTGATAACCTAATGATGATTCTAAATAACTCGCTTGCCATTTAAATCAACACAAAGATAGTACATTTTATATGTTATACAACATATTTTTGATTGTTTTTATCTATCGATCATTAACACCGCCTATACCTCTAAAAGAAAGGCTTCATATGCAATACAACATCTTATTTACGTATGCAAATATACAACATTTATAATTATGAATTTTAAACTTCCTACCTTTCCACATTGGGTAGACCTGTTTGTTTTTTAGAAAACAGATCTTTTACGTTATAATGTCTACGATGAAGTAGCCATACAATGATCAATCCAAAAATGAAGGTAGACGTCGATGTTTCAACCATATGGCTGAACCTTACACTAGCTATAGGCATCAATGGATTAGGCATAATATGACCTAAGTGTGGTAATGCTAAAAGAAATGCGACCAACAATCCAGTCAGCCAAGGCTTTACTCTTGAACCACGAATTATTGGAATTGCTATTACAGCAAATAATATTCCTCGGGCTAATTGCAGTAAAATTAAGCTTGGTGAATCGATGAATGTATCAAAGGTATGTTCAAAGAAAGGTGCTATCTCTCCGGAGCTACCGTAAAATGCTCTGAGTTCAGGATTTTGCCATGCTATAAAGTAACCGGCCAACCAATATATTACCAGATAAGTAACAGCAAGAATACCTAATTTTAAGAGTAATTGCTTAAAAGGCATTAGCATTTTTTTATCTCCAACGATAACATCTCTTTTCTTCCATTTATTACAAATCAGAATAGCAAGAGGAATATAAATGAATGGTATTGATAATCCCATTAAAAATAAGCGTGGAAGTAAATTGGGTGATACCGTTAAATCGGTAAGAAAATACCACGTTTCAACTTGTGTTATAAAAGTAAATGACCCATAATATGCCAAAGCTAATAGTAACGCAAGTCGCCATCCGTACCATCGTGAAGAAACAATAATCCCGATTATCAAAATTGTATTTATTAAGCCTATAATAAGCATACCGTTTGCGTCACTCACTAAACCAGGTTCTGAAGTAGTAGTCGGCATCAGGTCTCCAATTGCTAATGTACCTAAGATCCAAATAGGAAAGTAAAGTATAGTTAATAAGATTATCCTAAAAGCCCAAATCAAAATTTTCTTAGTATTCATATTGTTTTGTGTTTTAATTTATAGGAATTGATGTATTGTGTACAACTTTTCAAGGCTTGGCCAAAGTTTTTTATCTTATTTTGTGTAGGATTTCTTTCTGTTTGGGTTCAATATTTAGTTGGTCAAATATTTTTTTCGATAAACTTAATGAGTTATCAAAAGCCAAAACGGTGTTTTCTGGATTTAAATCCGAAGTT
>NZ_JAQVHI010000009.1:0-70834 GCF_028696275.1 Lascolabacillus sp. | reverse complement strand
TCTGCATAGATCTCAAGCTGAGGCTTTGCAAACATCTGAGCTGTTTCTGAATTCAACAGATTCCGGCTAGTCTGATAAGCAAGTGTTTTCTGAGCATCTTTCTCTACGAGAATCTTCCCGCAGAATACTCCTGTTGCTTTATCATTTAATATAGTTTTAAACAGTTCGTCGCTCATACAATTTGGCTTTGAGTGATCAAGAAAAGCGAAATTATCAATATGCTGCTCTTTATCACAAATAGCCAACCCTCCTGCATGAGCTTCGGCATGCTCACCAAGTAGTCTATAACGGAAATTATTCCTGGTATAGCCATTATGAAGAGTAATGCTGCTTGTTACAACCTTTGAGTTATCTTTCTGCTCACTGAACAGATTGTTTAATCGAGTTACTTTTTCGGAGTTTTCTTCAAGCTCATAAACATCCACCTGAGCACTCTCATCTGCAAAAACTTCTGTCACCTGTGTAACAACAAAACTTACTTCATCAACAGTGTGATCACAGACAAGAAGTTTTACATGAGCATTTTCTTCTGCAATAATCAGTAAGCGACGATTGACATTCAGATCAACCCCGCCACGAAGAATATTGATCAGCTGAAGCGGCTTTTCTACTTCAATATTCTTTGGAACGTAAATAACAAAGCCATCCTGAACAAACATTGTATTATATGCTACAATGCCATTGTCTGTACTGTCCGCTATTTTTGCATAATATTTCTCAAACACCTCGGGATGTTCTTCTGAAAACTGCCTCAAGCTGCCAGCGAAAACACCTTCGGGTAATCCCTCACCCTGTTCCACCTCATTATAAAACCTGTCGTTTATAAGAAAATATGTATGTGTGTTCAGGTTTGGGACATCGCATTTAAATGCCTCATAGGGATTAACGGGAATGGGGATATTCCTTAGATTCAGTCCCAGATCAGCATCGAAAACACGTACTATATTTGAATGTTTATAATCTTCCTGTTTTGAAGTTGGAAAGCCTATCTGTTTGAATGTTTCAAAAGCAGCATCACGATGCACATTCATTCCATTTGAAGAATTTGCATCCAGATCACCTCTGTATTTCTCAAACAGATCAATATATTGTTGTTCTATCATCTTTTTACTCGTTTACGGATTAATCAGCCATTCGTAGCCTTTCTTTTCCAGCTCCTCTGCTAGATCCGGGCCACCAGACTTAATAATTTTTCCATCAAAAAGCACATGTACAAAGTCAGGCTTGATATACTCAAGCAGACGCTGGTAGTGTGTAATTAGGATAGTTGCATTTTCCTTTGTCTGCAATTTATTTACTCCTGCAGCCACAACCCTGAGAGCATCAATATCCAGTCCTGAGTCTGTTTCATCTAATATAGATAAAAGAGGATTGATCATTGCCATTTGGAAAATTTCATTCTTTTTCTTTTCCCCACCTGAAAAGCCCTCATTTACCGAGCGACTTACCAGTTGACTATCCATTCCCAGAAGCTCCCTTTTATCACGCATCAACTTTAGAAAGTCAGTTGCAGATATAGGTTCTTCACCCCTATATTTTCGCTGCTCATTTATTGATGCTCTCATAAAATTCACCATGCTCACTCCGGGAATTTCTACTGGGTACTGGAAACTTAAAAACAGACCTTCCCTTGCTCTGTCTTCAGGTTCCATTTCCAATAAATCTTTATCATTAAATAGAATACTGCCACGAGTAACTTCAAACTTTGGATGACCTGCCAGAACAGAAGCCAGGGTACTTTTACCCGACCCGTTAGGTCCCATTACAGCATGAATCTCTCCGGGATTTACTTCCAGATTAATACCTTTTAGTATCTCCTTATTTTCAACTATTGCATGCAGGTTCTTTATCTTTAACATACTTTTATTATGATATATATTAATATTTATGGGTTAAACTCAACCCTTTTTATCTTCAGAAATTTTATCTTCTGCTTCTTTTATTTTTTTGAAAAGATCTGAGGCAAATACAAAATCGTTCAGCTTTTCATTATCAGCATCCATAACCTCAGATTTTGTACCTTCCCACTCTTTTACACCTTCGTTTATAAAAACTACTTTATCTCCTATATTTATAACTGAGTTCATATCATGTGACACTACAATAGTTGTCATCATGAAATCCTTTGTAATATCTTCTATAAGTTCATCTATCAGCTGCGATGTTTTTGGATCGAGACCTGAATTAGGTTCATCACAAAACAGGTATTTGGGATTAAGTGAAATAGCTCGTGCAATTGCTGCCCTTTTCATCATACCTCCACTTATTTCTGAAGGATAAAGATTTGCAGCATCCGAAAGACCTACCCTTTCAAGGCAGAATTCCGCACGTTTCCTTCGTTCCCTGCTGTTCTTCCTTGAAAACATATCAAGAGGAAACATCACATTCTCCAGGACTGTTCTCGAATCAAAAAGCGCTGAACCTTGGAAAAGCATCCCAATATCTCTTCGCAAACGTCTTAACTCCTTGGTCTTAAGCGCTAAGAAGTTATGACCGTCATACATTATTTCTCCAGAAGTTGGTGTTAATAGTCCGACAATGCATTTCATCAAGACAGTCTTTCCTGAGCCACTTTTTCCGATAATCATATTAACAAGGCCTTTATCAAACCTTGCATTAATGTCATTTAAAACATTATCGCCCTCAAACTCCATATTCAGATGTCTTACCTCTATCATCTACTTTGCTTTTTATCCCATTGCCAGTTGAGTGAACACCAGGTCGGTCACAAGAATAAGAATACTATTTATCACTACAGAGTCAGTACTTGCCTTACCAACATCCAATGCTCCACCTTTTACGGTATAACCGAAAAAGCCTGCTACAGATGCAATAATAAAGCCAAACAGCATCGATTTAGTGATAGAGTACCAGACAAATGACTCTCTGAAAAATGCCTGGATTCCATATATATATGTTTCCACAGATGGAGTTCCTAATACAAGACAAATGACATAACCACCAAACAATCCCATGAACATACTGAAAATAACCAGTACCGGCATAAAAGCGACGAAAGCTGCCACTTTTGGCAATATAAGATAGTTGGCCGAATTAACCCCCATTATATCTAGAACATCAACCTGCCCGGTTATTCTCATTGTGCCGATCTCTGAAGCCACATTTGAGCCCACTTTACCTGAGAGTATCAAACACATTATTGTTGAAGAAAACTCCAGTAAAATAATTTCGCGCGAAACTACACCTACAGTAAAACGTGGCAGCATTGGCGAATCCACATTCAGAGCTATCTGCATAACAATTACAGCTCCTATGAAAAAGGAAATGATAACTACTATCCAGATTGAATTCACCCCTAACTGATACACTCCCTTTATGAACTCTTTCATAAATTCACGCATCCTGTCGGGAACAGATAATACTCTCCTCATCAGTAATGCATATAACCCGACATTTTCTATTGAACCGATGAAACTCATGTGGTTTATTCTCTCTGATATAAAGTACAAAGATAGAAAATTTTATAAATCTTTCAGCAAGACATCTTTATCGCTTTCATATATATACATGCGATTGTCAACCAATGCCTTCCAATGTTCACTATATACTCCCTGTGTATCTATCATAAAATCCTCTGAACCCTTTTTATCTAACCTGGACATAAGATAATTAACAGATATATTATGAATATCAACAGCAGGCTGGAAAGCCATTACTCTTTCATCAGCTTTAGAAGGTGTTGCCGAGATTATATTTATCTCCAACAAATTGTCGAGAATAATGTTCGTTAACCTCGAAGGAACCTTACACTTTTCGGAAAGTTCATCAGCTGTAAGAGGTGTTTTTTCGTTAGCAAAACGTTTTACAATCTCTGAGGCGATAATAAGAGTGAAAAAGTCCTTATATCTTCTGCTTACTCTTCGCGTTTCCTTTTCAAAGGAGAATTTTCTAACATTTTGTGCAGCATAGGATATCTCTGCCCCTATTAGTGTCAGGAACCATGAAAACTGAATAAACAGCAGCATAAGAGGTATTGCTGCGAATGTACCGTAAATAGCATTGTATCGGGTAATCCAAAGTTGCCCGCTCAAAAACATAAGCTGGAATACCTGAAATGCAACACCGGCAAGTACACCTGCAATAAGTGCATTACCAAATTTCACCTTGGTATTTGGCAAAAACTTGTACAGTACAGTAAACAAAAGTATGATAACTATATAGGGTACAATATCCAGCAGACGTGGTATAAACGGGTAGAGAATATATATTATTTTAAGTGTCTGATTTTGAGGATAACTTAAAATATTCAGAGCATTAACCAAAATAAAAAACAGAGGCATAAGAAGAACCATTGCAGTATAATCGGTAACTTTCCTTGCAACACTTCTCCCTTTTCGGACCTGCCATATCTGATTAAAAATATTTTCTATCTCATTAAAAAGCAGAAGTATTGTATAAAGCAGTAACAGAATACCGATTCCTGCAAAAATACCACCTCCCTTGGCCTCTTCAAGTGAATTGTCGATCAGCTGAAACAACAGGTTTATAAACTCCCTGGTTCTTCCTTCAGCTGTGGTCTCTTCACTGAAAAATACAGGTTGATCAGTTGTCAGAACACCGGTGGAAGCATCATCTAACACAGAAGTTTCACCAGAGAATAAAGATATTGTGTCTGTAGTTGCAGATGGAACTGAATAAGCTATCTCTGTATTTGGAGAGTTTCCCAGTAAAAGGTTGAAGATGCTGCTCTCAACTATATTTTCGATCCCAAATCCCCTTGCAATAGCAAATAGGACAGCTAATAAAGGTACAATCGAAAGAAGTGTGCGGTAAGTAAGAGAACGAGCACTTGCAGGAATATTCAGCTCCTTGATATTTCTTACGGTGAGTATGATTGTCTTAGTTGCATTATACAGTATATTCTTACTGTTAGACAAAGTATCCGGGTTAGATCGCCAGATACCATAAGTCAGAAAATGCACAAACTCTCTGAACTTGGCTTCCACTTTTTCTAGTCTGCCAGGCTCATCAATCTCATTCCGGTATTTTTTCTTCCCGAATTTAATCATTTCTTGCTATGATAAAAAAAAGCAGCCGGTCTATAAGCCGGGTTCTGTATCCCTTAAGGGATGTTTGTCATTTATCTAAGCGGCCTACCCCTCGGCATCGGGCGAGCAACCCTAATTATCCGATATACATGGCCTTGCAACCCATAATGCGTACGGCATACCATGTTGCCACGGTACCCGGTGAGCTTTTACCTCACCTTTTCACCCTTACCTTGTAAACAAGGCGGTTATTTTCTGTTACGCTAATCTGCCCTCACGAACAGCTTCCCGTTAGGAAATATGGTGCTCTGCGTTGCCCGGACTTTCCTCCCCGGTTTACGGGGCGACAAACCGACCTGCTGCAAATACAAAAGTAATAATAAGTAACGACTTAACATCGCTACATCTTTAATAAAAACAGTTAACTTTGTGAATATAGAGTAATGCCACTAAGGAAAAATTTTTTATTGAAGAATGATATGTATCAGTTAATTATAAAAATATAGTAGTATGAAAAAAATTAGCCTGCTCATTATTTTGCTCTCTTTCCTTACAATGTATGTTAAAGCGGAACCGACCGAAAGCTCAGCAATGGATCTCCCTGTCAGAGGATTGGCAATTGCAGCACCGGACGTCAACAATCTGGATTTATTTCTGAAATTCATCGAAGAGGAATTGGCTCCTGCACACTTCAACTTACTAATCCTTAGAGTTGACTGGAACTATGCCTATGAAAGTCACCCTGAACTAAGAGACCCAAATCCACTAACCAAAGAGGATGTAAAAAAAATTGTAGATGTATGTAAAAGTAACGGTATTAAAATAGTCCCACAAGTGAATCTTCTGGGCCATCAGTCATGGGCAAATACCACTAATGCTTTGCTTCGTGAGTATCCAGAATTCGACGAGACACCTCATATTAAAACTGAAGATTATACAGGTTGGCCAAATCCTGATGGACTCTACTGTAAAAGCTACTGCCCACTTCACCCGGAGGTTCACGATGTAGTATTTGCAGTAGTTGATGAGATTCTGGATGCATTTGAAACTGATATGTATCATGCAGGAATGGATGAGGTGTTTTATATTGGCGAGGATAACTGTCCACGTTGCAGCGGAAGAGATAAAGCAGAGCTTTTTGCAGGAGAGGTTACTAAAATCAGAAACCATCTTGCACTTAAAAACCGAAGGTTGATGATATGGGGTGATAGATTAATTGATGGAAAAACAACTGGCATTGGTTTATGGGAGGCAAGTATGAATAATACACATCGTGCAATTGACATGATTCCAAAAGATGTTTTTATATGCGATTGGCATTATGAACGTGCTGAGCCAACTGCAGTTATGTTTGCAATGAAGGGTTTTGATGTTGCAAGCTGTCCCTGGAGAAAACCTGATATAGCTTTATCACAGCTATCAGATATGATTAAACTGAGAGAAAATTCTAGTCCCGGAATGGCGGATAGGTTTAAGGGTATTATTGCAACTGTATGGACCGGAGCTGGCCAGTTCCTAAAAAACTATTACGATCCAAGTTCGATAAAAGAAGAATTATCTGAAGTTAACACAGTTAAAAGTTTAATAAGTGAGTACAGTAAAAATCCGCAGGTGAATTAATTAAATAAATTACAGTAAATGTTGTCATAATTTGTATTTTTGCATTAATGACACCTTCATTCAGGATATTTTTAAAAAAACTCACATATAAGAACTTTATGAAACTTTTTAATGTTAATTCTGCTACAATGCTGGGACTGGGATCTTTGGCCCTCTTGGCATCTTGTCAGAAACAGGAGAAGAAACAGGATCGTCCTAATATCATTTTCATAATGAGTGATGATCATGCGTATCAGGCTATCAGTGCCTATGGTCACGGACTAAATGAAACTCCAAATATCGACAGACTGGCAGAAGAGGGTGCTATGTTTACCCGGTCAACTGTTACAAACTCAATCAGTGCCCCTAGCCGCGCTGTATTACTAACAGGAAAGCATAGTTTTGTTAATGGAAAAGTTGACAATCTGCAGCCTTTTGACTGGGATCAGCCTAATTTCCCAAAACTTTTGCAGGCAAACGGATATCAGACAGCTATGATTGGTAAGATTCACATGGATGGTATACCTCAGGGGTTTGATTATTCTATGGTACTGCCGGGACAGGGGGATTATTATAATCCTGACTTCTTCATTAATGGAGAACGGATCCGCAAAGAGGGATACTGCACTGATATTATCACGGAAGAGACTATCGACTGGATAAAAAACAGACGTGACAAAGATAAACCGTTTGCAGTTTTATATCACCAGAAGGCTCCACACAGAAACTGGCTGCCTGCTCCTGAATATCTAACTCTGTATGACGATGTTACTTTCGAACCACCAGCTTCATTCTTTGATGATTATGAGGGTCGTGGTACAGCCGCAAGAGAACAGGAGATGGAGGTTCATGGTCATGCAAGATGGGGTCATGATTTCAAATTTATAGTTTCTCCTGAAGGTGACAGTACCGGTTTTTACAATCAGCTTAAGAGGTTCACACCCGAACAGAGGGAACATTGGCTATCGGTCTACACACCACAAAATGAGGAGTTCAAAGCCAATTATGCAAACATGACAGACAGAGAAATAGCTGTTTGGAAATATAACCGTTATATCAAGGACTACCTGCGCACGATTAAGTCAGTAGATGATGGTGTGGGTGAACTGCTCGACTTCCTTAAGGAATCAGGCCTCGATGAAAACACTATTGTAATATACACATCAGATCAGGGTTTCTATCTTGGAGAACATGGATGGTTTGATAAACGATTCATGTATGAAGAGTCGTTCCGCACTCCATTACTGATCAGATACCCTAAAGAGATCAAGCCTGGTACCGTTATTGACAAGCTGGTGCAGAATCTGGACTATGCTCCCACACTTCTCGACTATGCCGGTATTGAAGCACCTGAAGAGATGCAGGGCAAGTCGTTCCGCAGACTTGTTTCCGGTGAAACTGATGAGTGGCGCGATGCAGTTTATTATACTTACTATGAATATCCTGCCGAGCACATGGTAAAACGTCACTACGGCGTCTCCACTGAAAGATATAAGCTAATTCATTTCTATTATGATATTGATGAGTGGGAGATGTATGATCTGGAGAAAGATCCTCAGGAGATGAGAAATATCTATAATGATCCCGAGTATAAGGATGTGCAGATTGCAATGCATAAGAAACTCGAGGAGGTGCGCAAATATTATGGAGACAGCGATGAGCTGAATGACAGATATTTGAAAGAGTTTATTGAACATAGTTCGGGTAACTAAACATATATGTTCATAGTAATAGCTTTTATGCTTATTGGGGGTATTACCGGCTACTTTCTGCGTAAAAAGGAGCTCGGTAATATTCCCAAATTTGTTACTGTGTTAATTTGGCTCCTTTTAGCTATACTTGGAATGGAGGTAGGCAGCAACCCAGATATAATAAAAGGTCTGGCAACAATTGGGAAAGAAGCACTTTTCATTACCATTGCTGCTGTAACTGGTAGCGCATTTATGGCACTACTTCTTTGGAAATTGATAAATAAGGGTAAGAAATAATATCATGAAGGGAAGTATCATCATAGTCTCTTTTTTTATCCTTGGTGTCCTGCTTGGCTATATGGGACTTGTACCTGACTCCTTGATTGAAAGTGATTTAAGTTTTTATGTTCTTTGTGCATTGATGTTCTTTGTGGGTTTAAGTGTTGGGTGCGACACAAAGACTCTGAAGAGTTTCAGTAAACTAAACCCTAAATATTTCCTGCTGCCAATTGCAACTATAGTTGGCACTCTGGGTGGATGTGTAATCATATCATTTCTGTTGCCAGACAGACAATTATCAGATTTACTTGCCGTGGGAAGTGGTTTTGGGTACTACTCATTATCAAGTATCTTCATTACAGAGTACAGAGGAGCCGAACTTGGTACGATTGCATTGCTGTCGAACATCATGCGGGAGCTTATTGCTCTCTTACTTGCTCCCTTCCTTGTAAGATATTTTGGAAAGCTTTCTACAATATCTGTTGGAGGAGCCACAACTATGGATACTACTCTACCGGTAATCTTAAAGTTCTCTGGTAAGGAGTTTATTGTTATATCTGTATTTCATGGTTTCATCCTCGATCTGAGTGTACCATTCCTGGTTACTTTCTTTTGCTCTTTTTAAATTTATTATCTACTTTTGAACTACACTCTAACAATTTATCAATACAATTTAATAAAAATGAAAAAAACCTTGTTAATTATTTCTTCAGCAATACTGTTAATGCTTTCTTGCAATACAAGTAAAAATAAAACTAACTCCGAAGTTCAATACTCCTCCAACCCTGTACTGGATGGCTGGTATGCCGATCCGGAAGGCATTATTTATGGCGATAAGTATTGGATCTTCCCTACCTACTCTGATTATTATGAAGAGCAGATATTCTTTAATGCTTTTTCATCACCCGACCTGGTAAACTGGACAAAGCACGAAAATATATTAGACTCCTCAGAGGTTAAATGGGCACACAAAGCTATGTGGGCACCCGGTGTTATAGAAAAAGATGGGAAATACTACTTTTTCTTCGCTGCAAATGATATTCAGAGCAATGATGAGATTGGAGGAATTGGTGTTGCAGTAAGTGATAAACCTGAAGGTCCATACAAAGATCTACTGGGTAAACCACTTATTGATAAAATTGTAAATGGTGCACAACCCATTGACCAGTTTGTCTTCAAAGAAAACGACAGTACATACTATATGTATTATGGGGGATGGAGACATTGTAATGTTGTCTTGCTTAAAAATGACTTCACTGGAATTCGTCCATTTCCAGATGGTGAACTCTATAAAGAGGTAACTCCTGAAGGTTATGTTGAAGGACCATTCATGTTTAAAAAAGATGGCAAGTACTATTTCATGTGGTCAGAAGGTGGCTGGGGAGGTCCACACTACAAGGTGGCATACGCAATAACAGACAATCCTCTAGGACCTTTCGAACGCATAAACACCATACTTGAGCAGGATCCAGAGGTGGCAACAGGAGCAGGACACCATTCGGTTTTCCATAACAAAAGAACTGACGACTGGTATATCATTTATCATCGCAGACCACTTGAAGAGACTCACCATAATCATCGTGCAACTTGTATCGATAAAATGGAGTTTGATGAAAATGGCTATATTAAGCCTGTTAAGATGACTTTCAAGGGTGTGGCGGCGAATCCGTTGAAGTAGAAAAAATAATGAATCACCTTATCTGTTTAAGGTAATTAAAGCAGATAAAAATAAAAAGCCCGATATACTTTAACAGTGTATATCGGGCTTTACTTTACCCATCTATTCCCAACTAAAGAACTACCTGTTCAGTAGCTTCTTAGCCTCATTGAGCTTATCGTTCCAGTCATCTGATGGTTCCAGAGTGTAGAAATATTTTATTGCCTCTTCAAGCTCATTCAATTTAGCAAGTGATTCAGATGTATTTTCATCGCTATACTGTTTGCGAAGAATCCTTATCTTTTCGGCATCCTGAATACCTTCGATCAGTCGCTCGAAACGAATAGAGCTGCGAGCATCTGGATACACCATATATGTATCGCCTGCCGGCCAGGTTTTATAGCGCGAGTCGGTTAGTGGATTCTCTACCCACGAGTTGTAGGCCCATCTGAGCATTCCATCAAGATCTGCTGCAACTGTATGCCATCCTGCATAAACAGCTTCGGCAGGTTCTGAGAATGTGAACATATTTGCGAATGGGTCAGCACAGCAAACATACCATGTGGTATTAAGTCCCTCTGCTCTGCGTGTAATGATATCCTCTTTGTCCACTACACTATTGGCTCCAACACTGATATCTTTTATACCGGGGTATTGCTTATAGCTTTTGTGGTTATCAGCAAGCGAAATACCAAGTTCGGGCGCTGCAGTCTCCAACACTTTTAGTGCAGCCTGCATATCTGCAGGAGAACGTTCGTCCATTGCTATATTAGTGATTTCGAGCCAACCCTTTGCTTTAAGATGACGGGTGAAGTCCTTCAGGAATACAGTCCAAAACTCAGCATACTCATCCGACTGAGCTTTCAGCTCAAGTGTAACCAACTCCTTTTTCTCCATATCATTATAATGAACCTGGTTGTTCCACGTAAGTAATGAGTAACAGTTTATCATATCAGTTACACCAAGATCCATCATAAACTCCACCCATTTATCGAATACCGTATAGTCGAAACTCCAGCTCTGGTCTTCGTTTTTAGTCCAAATAATCATATCAGCATAAGCATCGAATGACTGATGATTCCATGGATCCTTATTAAGTGTTGCCGTGATAACCTTCTGTCCGGCATCTGCTAACATCTTCATTATAGGTCTCATTTTCTCGAAATGCGCATCACTCCACAGCTCAAGATTATGCACCCTTGCCACAGCAGATGGATGTTGCCACAAGTCGAGATGATAAACCCATTCCGATGGTTCTGGCAACAACTGATTTACAACCTCTACCTCTATCTCAAAATCCTCAACAAATTTCCTTTCAGCATACAGGTTTAGCTTACCTTTGTAGTTACCTGCAACTGCATCAGAAGGGATATCGATAGTCAGCCATACCGGTCTTACCGTTTTGGCCTCAATATTAAAATTATCGAGGTTATCCAACATGTCTGCTGAAATAGATGCCGCATAATCTTCAGGTTTACGATGTCCGCACCCTTCGGCAAATTCATCTGTCATTACATACCTCACAAACCTTGCCTGAGCAATTGAGGCTGGCAAAGTAGCTGATTCTGAGATAAAGTCGTCAAACTCAAGCTCCACCTGATCAACATCGGCAGTTGTCCACAGAATCATCTGAGCAGATACCTTCTCACCTTTCCATCCGGTTACTTTCTCACTCTTTTTAATCTCCACCTCAGGTGCAACTGATTTAGGAGCTCTCACATCAATAGATATAAATGATGAATGAAGGCCAGCTTTAACATTTGACCAATCTGACAACGTATCGTTAGTTGGGTCTTGCATCTCCTGAAATGTAATAAACTCCTTCTTAGGCCTCTTCCAGTCACATGAGCTAAAGGCTAAAAGCAACATACCTGTAATTGCAATTAGTGTACAGGCTGACCTTAATGATTTAAAATTCATTTTTTTGATTTTTATTTGAAAACTTACTTTATTTACAACTTAAGTTCTATAGATTATTCAATTCAAAATAGTCGTACTCTGCAGGATTATTTCCATCTCCTATATGAATCAAACCGGGTCTTGCCACTCTGTCCCACCTGACAAGATGCGAGGCATCGAAAACAGAATCAGTTGCAGTAATCCAGTTCTCCCCATTTAAACTATAATAGAATCGGAGTAAGCGACCTCTTTCAACCTCTATTTTTAAATGTGGTTCTGCTATATCTATACTTTTACTGTAATGGGTTGAACTTTTACCATCACTTACAGATCTAACCTCTATATTGTTGTTCTTTATACCTATTGCAACCATATTCTTATCATCACCATACATTGTGAGTCCTTTAAAGCTATCATTAACATTACTCACCTTAGTGATGTAGTTGTAGCGGATAGTTTGTGGCCTTAAACAGAGAGCTGTACCATTCTCATTCCCTTCTGTCATATTGCCTGAAAGTATCAGGCTGCCATTTTTAATTTCAGTATTTATGTCTGAATAAGGAAAATTCCATGTCCAGCTAACATTTAGCTCCTTTGAATTGAAATCATCCCTGAAATCTGAAACTCCCTTTTGTATTGTTCCGGCAAAGGGTACTTGATGACGGTTGACTGCAACTCTACCTGTTTTGAACTTTAGCCATCCATCTTCTGTTATTTGCAACTCATGCAGGATGTGCTGCCTTCCGAGAAAAAAGTTGTCTCCCGACTGATAGCCGTGACTATAATAGAATAATCGTCCATCGTCTGTCTCAACTACCGTACCATGTCCACAAGAAATATAGTCAGTTCCATCACCGTAAAGTATTGGGTTATCTGAGTATTTCTCATAAGGACCGAAGAAGCTGGTTGATCTGGCTACCCTTACATCATAATCGCTTCCGGGACCACAACAGCTTTTTGCAGAATAAATTATATAATAGAATTCACCATGTTTGAAATGATATTGACCTTCTAGTCCTATTCCCTCATCTTTTAAAAGAGAGAATATCTCACCTTCAAGTTTAAGTCCATCCTCTGATAACCGGCTGCCAAGAAGTTCGATTGGCCGGTTGTCAAGTCCATATGCTTTCCAGGTAATGTACAAATTGCCATTATCATTATAGACAAAAGGGTCTATGGCTTCTGTTCCATATTCAATAATAGGACCATGGTCTTCAAAATCCAATGAGGTTCCTCCAGATGTGGCGACACCTATGTAAGAAACATTGTCTGACTTCCTTCGTGCTGTATAATAACAGAACATTTTGTTATTCATATAATAAAGCTCAGGAGCCCAGAAGGAGTGAGATGTCCACTGAGGTTTCTCATTCAGGATATGACCAACCTGTTCCCAGTTTATCAGATCAGTGGAGGTGAATAACGGAAAGTGGGGTGCCCACTCCGATGATGTTGCTGTTACATAAAAAGTGTCTCCAACCTTTATTATAGTGGGATCAGCAAAATCACCACGATTAACAGGATTATCAAAATAGGTGACACCCTGCGAAAACATAGCCACTGATATCGATAAGAATGCAGTTAAAATAAGTAGTTTCTTCATAAGTTGGCAAATATAATAAAACAGTTTAAGTTTTTGGCATTTTAGTTTAATATGCTCAAGTATATAAGAAAATAATATAGGAAAAGTTGTTATTTATTTCATTTTATCAATTATTCGTCTAACTTTGCATCAAATCTACATCAAAATGTTTGAAATGCATAAAATGTATTCAACATATTTCACTTCTACAATGACTATGACCCCTTGGGGGGTTATATAATTTTTTACATCCGTAAGCAGTCACTGCTTTTTTTGCTAACCGTTCGGTTATAGCATCCAAAAATCAACTTTTTTTTATCAACTAATGCCGTTAAACAAACGGAAAAAGTCTTATACAGATGAAAGTTATGAAGTTCGGTGGGACATCGGTAGGAAGTCCCGAAAGTTTACAACAAGTTAAAAGTATAATTATAAATGAGGAAGAGCCGGTTATAGTAGTAGTTTCGGCACTTGACGGTGTAACAGACAGATTGTTGCTTGCTGCAGATTTTGCGCTAAATGGCAATTCAGGTTATAAAACACTGCTAGACGAATTAATTGAAAGACACCGTACTGTTATAGAGAATTTAAACTTCTCTGAAAAAGACAAAAATCCACTTATAGAAAAAACAGAACAGCTGTTTGATGAATTGCAGAATATTCTGAGAGGAGTATTTCTGATTGGCGACCTATCACAGAAGACATCAGACAAGATAGTGAGCTACGGAGAGCGTTTGTCATCGCTAATTCTAAACAGACTTATCGAGGGATCGCAACTGTATGATTCAACTAAGTTTATTAAAACCAACAGACAGTTTAAAAATCACATCCCAGATTTAAGTCGCTCCAATGAACTGATCCGGAAAACTTTTTCTGAGATGCCTCCTCCCAGAATAGCTGTTGTTCCAGGATTTATTTCATCAAGTATTGACGATGATGATATAACTAATCTTGGCAGAGGTGGTTCAGATTATACTGCTGCAATGATTGCTGCAGCTATGGATGCAACTATGCTTGAAATATGGACTGATGTGAATGGTTTCATGACAGCTGATCCAAAAATTATTAATTCTGCATATGTAATTGATGAACTTTCGTTTATCGAGGCAATAGAACTATCAAACTTTGGGGCAAAAGTTATTTATCCCCCTACAATTTTCCCTGTTTATCATAAGAATATTCCGATCTATGTAAGAAACACTTTCCACCCGGAAGAGAAAGGCACATTAATTAGAGATATTAAGCCTACTAAAAATGGAAAAATAATCAAAGGCATCTCATCTATAAATGATACTGCGCTGATTACTATTCAGGGACTTGGCATGGTTGGTGTTATAGGTGTCAATAAGCGTATCTTTTCTGCTTTGGCTGATAATGGCATAAGTGTGTTCATCGTTTCTCAGGCTTCATCAGAAAACAGCACCTCTATAGGTGTAAGATCACAGGATGCAGCACTGTCTCAGAAAGTACTGAACAAAGAGTTTGCTTACGAGATATCTATGGGCAGTATCAATGAGATTATCGTAGAGTATGATCTGGCAACAATAGCAATTGTTGGTCAGAACATGAAGCATGTACCCGGTATTGCCGGTAAATTCTTTGGTGCTTTAGGAAGAAACGGGATTAGTATAGTTGCACTTGCCCAGGGAGCAGGAGAAACAAATATTTCATGTGTTATTTCGAAGTCCGATCTTAGAAAGTCTCTGAATGTTGTCCATGACTCATTTTTCCTGTCTCCATATCAGGAACTTAACCTATTTGTAGTAGGTACAGGAACTGTTGGTGGCAAGCTACTGGAACAGATACGTAAGCAACAATCTACACTTAAAGAACAGAACAAATTAAGAATAAATATTGTTGGAATAGCAAACGGTCGAAAAGCTCTCTTTAACAGGGGAGGAATACCTTTGGAGAATTATTACGAAACATTAATGGATAAAGGCGCTAAGAGTTCACCTGATTATATTCGTGATGAGATTCTTAAAATGAATATATTCAATTCAGTATTTGTTGATTGTACTGCCAGCCCGGCTATTGCCGAACTTTATGGTGAGTTGATGTCCAGGAACATATCTGTGGTGACAGCCAATAAAATAGCAGCATCATCGGATTATCAAAACTATAGTTATCTGAAGGAGACATCACGCAAAGCGGGTGTCAAGTTCCTTTTTGAAACAAATGTGGGAGCAGGTTTACCTATAATCAACACTATGAATTCTCTGATAAATTCAGGGGACAGGATAGTAAAACTGGAAGCTGTACTTTCAGGCACTCTCAACTTTATATTCAACACCTTCAGCGAAGAGATCCCTTTTAGCAAAGCTGTTAGAATGGCAGTTGATGCTCAGTTTGCAGAACCTGATCCCCGTATTGATTTAAGCGGACTCGACGTTATTCGTAAACTGGTAATTCTTTCACGTGAGGCAGGTGCAAAGATTAATCAGTCTGATGTTAAGAAAAGATTGTTTGTACCTGAGAACTATTTTAAGGGTACACTTGAAGAGTTCTGGAAAACTGTTCCTGAACTGGATGAAACTTTTGAATTACGTCGTAAAGAGCTTGATAAACAGGGTAAGAAGCTACGGTTTGTTGCCTCTTATGATAATGGAGCCTGCGAGGTGGGATTGCGTGAAGTCGAGAGTGGTCACCCATTTTATGACCTGGAAGGAAGTAATAATATTATAATGATTACTACTGAAAGGTACAATGAATACCCAATGGTTATTAAAGGTTATGGTGCCGGAGCAAGTGTTACGGCAGCCGGTGTCTTCTCTGATATAATATCTATTGCAAATATTCGATAAATCAATTCATATCTGTTTATATGAAATACATAATAATTCTTGGAGACGGAATGTCTGACGAGCCGATTGCTGAACTTGGTAATAAAACACCACTGCAGGCAGCTCAGACTCCATACATGGATAATCTTGCCTCTAAAGGGAAAAACGGCTTGCTTGATACAGTGCCTGATGGCTTTTCTCCAGGAAGTGAGATTGCAAATCTCTCTGTTTTAGGCTATGATATACCCTCTGTATATGAGGGGCGCGGGGTACTCGAAGCGGCTAGTATGGGAGTGGATATTTTATCGGACGAATTAGCAATGAGATGTAATCTGGTATGCATTGATGGGGAATTGCTGAAAAATCATTCTGCGGGACATATATCTACAGCTGAAGCAACAGAGCTTATACATACCCTTAATGAGAAGATTGGTAATGACCGGTTTAGTTTTCACCCAGGTGTTTCATACAGGCATGTTCTGAAAATCAAAGGAGGTAATAAAAACATTATTTGCACACCTCCTCATGATATACCTGAAAAGCCATATCGACCTTACCTCATTAAACCGGGTGAAACTGGTGCTGAATATACTGCAGAAGCATTAAATAAACTTATTTATGCATCAAGAGAAGTATTATCTGATCATCCAATTAACTTAAAAAGAGTTGCTGAAGGAAAAGATCCTGCCAACTCAATATGGCCATGGTCGCCAGGCTATCGTCCTAAGATGAAGAGGTTGACAGAAATGTTCCCAATAAAAAGAGGAGCTGTTATTTCGGCGGTTGATCTTATACGTGGGATTGGTGTTTATGCCGGACTGGAAGTAATAATGGTGGAGGGGGCAACCGGTTTGTACGACACTAATTACGAGGGTAAAGCAGCTGCCGCTCTCGAAGCTTTAAAACAGAATGATTTTGTTTATCTTCATATTGAGGCCAGCGATGAGGCAGGCCATGAGGGTGATGTAGCTCTGAAAGTAAAAACAATAGAGTATCTGGATTCACGTATTGTTAAACCAATTTATGAGGAAATCAAAAACTGGGAAGAGCCTGTAACAATAGCTATTTTACCAGATCACCCCACCCCATGTGCAATACGCACACATACACGTGAAGCCGTTCCTTTTCTCATTTGGCACAGAGATGTACAACCTGATAGGGTACAAACATATGATGAGCTTGCTGCTAAAGATGGGAGTTATGGTTTATTGTATGGCGACCAGTTCATGAAAACTATATTTAATATTAATTTATGATTACTGAATAATCAAACTATGTTATACTATAGTACTAAAAACAGGGATATTAAAGCTAGTCTGCAGGAGGCTGTAGTATATGGATTAGCCCCTGATAGAGGTTTATATATGCCCGAGCAGATACCTCAGCTGCCTGACACATTCTTCAAAGAGATATCGGGAAAGAATCTGCAGGAGATAGCAGCAATAGTTGCTTATGCATTTTTTGGTGACGACATTGATAAGGATAGCTTAAACCAGATAGTTGCAAATTCACTGAATTTTGAAATTCCTCTTAAAGAGATTGAAAAAGATATTTATGTACTGGAGCTGTTTCATGGACCTACTTTCGCATTTAAGGATGTAGGTGCACGATTTATGGCTCGTATGCTATCTTTTTTTGTAAATGAGCGTAAACAGGATGATGTAAAAGTGTTGGTTGCAACCTCAGGTGATACCGGTAGTGCTGTAGCTAATGGTTTTCTGGGAGTTGAAGGTATTCAGGTATTTGTACTATACCCATCGGGCAAGGTGAGTGAAATGCAGGAAGCACAATTTACTACTCTTGGTCAGAACATTGTTGCCCTTGAAATTGATGGAACATTTGATGACTGTCAAGCATTGGTAAAATCGGCTTTTATGGACGAAGAACTGAATATTCAGTTTAATCTTACATCTGCAAACTCGATTAATGTTGCACGTTTTCTGCCACAATCTTTTTATTACTTTTATGCATTTGCTCAATTAGCTAAAATTTTTGATTCTGCAGAAACTGTCTTTTCTGTACCCAGTGGAAACTTGGGAAACCTGACTGCGGGGCTGTTTGCAAAACAGATGGGACTGCCTGTTAAACGATTTATTGCAGCAAATAACCTTAATGATGTGTTCTTTGAATTCCTGAATACAGGGGAGTATAAGCCGAGACCATCTGTGCAAACCATTGCAAATGCTATGGATGTAGGAGCTCCAAGTAATTTCGAAAGAATCCTTGATTTGTATGGTGGATCTCATGAGAAAATAAGTCGTGAGATTAAAGGATTCAGCTATAATGACAGTCAGATTGAAAATACAATAAGCAGTTTGTATAAAAGGAGCGGTTATCTGCTTGATCCACATTCAGCATGTGCTTACAGGGCATTGACTGAAGGCAAGGAGCCGGGGGAAAAGGGTATCTTTCTCGCAACAGCACATCCTGCAAAATTTAAGGATTCGGTAGAGAGATGCATTGATTCAGAAATTGTAATTCCTGAAGATCTTGAGAAGTTCACAAAGAAACAAAAACATTCATTTTCAATCCAAAATAACTTCAATATTTTTAAAAAGGCGCTAATAAACCTGACTTAAGTTTCTTTTTACTATTTTTGTTGCGAGTTAATTCATAAATGAATGGTATTTAAGTGAAACAACCCATCCGATCCATACTTGTTGTTTTAATCTTGGCAATTTTTTATCAATGCTCTTCGGTTAGAAATTCAAGCATTGCTGAGATTGCTATACCAGAAATTTTGCCCGACACAACGGTTAAAATAGCACAAGTAAAAATACCTGAACCAATTGTAACCGACTCAATTACAGAAGAGTTAAACACTACTGTTATATCTACAGACAGTATAGAAGATTTATCTGAAACAATAGAATTATCCGGTGATAGTTTGCAATTACCGTCTGCAATAGTTGATGACTCTACTCAATTAGCTCAGGATGCGGCAGTTGCCAGAGAAGACTCTCTTGCTTTGGCCGGAAAACAGACACTCGATGCTCCTGTTTATTATACTGCACAGGATTCCATGGTATTTACAAATGATAATATGGGATTTCTTTATGGTAAGGCAGATATTAAATATGGGGAAATGGCTATAACCGGGGAAAAAATCACAATGGATCTCGATAGTAGTATTATTTCATCCACTTTTGGAGTTGACTCACTAGGTGTCGAATTTGGTTTTCCTGTTTTTACAGAGGGTGGCACAGAGTATGAGATGAAAGGTGTCCGCTATAATTTTGAGACCAGGAAAGCATTTATTCACAACGTCATAACTCAACAAGGAGAAGGTCATATTGTTGCAAATGAGGCAAAGAAAAATGCTGACAACTCATTCTATATGAGAAACGCCAAATATACCACCTGCGACAATCATGATCACCCTCATTTCTATCTGAATCTGTCAAAAGCAAAAGTAAGGCCTGAAAAAGATGTTGTGACAGGTCCCGCCTGGCTTGTAGTAGCAGATGTGCCCCTGTTTCCGGTTGTATTGCCTTTTGCTTTCTTCCCATTCACCTCTACATATTCATCAGGAATTATAATGCCGAGTTATGGAGATGAGATGACAAGAGGTTTCTATCTTCAGAATGGCGGGTATTATCTGGCTTTAAGCGATTATGTGGACCTTGCAATAACAGGTGAGATATACACTAAAGGTTCATGGGGTTTAGGAACCAGGTCAAACTACCGCAAAAGATATAAATACTCAGGCAATGTAAATGTTTACTACCTGAATACTGTTACAGGTGAAAAAGAACTTAAAGAAGTTGTACCGGAGGCGTACTCAGTGGCTAAAGATTTACGAATAAACTGGACACACTCGCAGGATCCTAAGGCAAACATGTACAGAACACTGTCAGCAAGCGTAAACTTCTCTACCAGTCGTAACAATCACCACGATTTGAGTCGTCTCTACTCACGTGAAGCTTCAAATAACACTAAAAGCTCAAGTGTTAATCTCACCCAGCGTTTTCCTGATTCCCCCTGGAGCCTATCTGCAACAATGAATATCAACCAGGTATCGCGTGACTCTACAATAGCTGCCACAATGCCTAACATATCCATCAATATGAGTCGCATCTATCCCTTCAAGAGAAAAAATGCTGTTGGGAGTGAAAAGTGGTTCGAGAAGATATCAATGAGCTATACTGGTGAGTTCCGAAATTCAATTACCACTAAAGAGGATAGGTTTTTAAAGTCAAATTTAGTGCGTGACTGGACTAATGGCATGCGTCACAATATACCAATCAGTGCAACATTTACTCTGTTTGATTTTATTCAGGTTTCCCCATCTTTTAATTACTCTGAGAGGTGGTATTCAGGCCAATATAAACAGGCTTGGGATCCAATTGCAAGAAGGCATGTGGATGTAGATACAATCCATGGGTTTAATCGTGTGTATGACTATAGTACTTCACTAAGTGCACAGACTAAACTTTATGGTATGTACACTCCATGGAAGATATTTGGAGACAAGATTCAGGCGATCAGACATGTATTTTCTCCTGCAATTAGTTTTAATTATCGTCCCGACTTTGGTGATCCCAGATATGGGTTTTATGAGACTTATACTTTTAAAAATGAGTTTGGAGAAGATGTTGAGTATACATATTCTCCATATTCTAAAATGATGTTTGGTACCGCCTCCAGCGGAAAGAGCGGAAGCATCGGCTTCGACTTCAAGAATAATGTTGAAATGAAAATCAGATCTGACAGAGACTCCACCGGGGTAAGGAAAATAAGTTTGATAGACGATCTGGGTATAAATTTTAACTATAATATGATGGCCGACTCCATGAAATGGAGTGATATCAACACAAACTTGCGTCTGAAACTTTCCAAATCGTATACACTCAGCCTGAATATGATCTGGGATCCATACACATATGAGGTTGACCAAAACAACCGACCTGTTAGAGTTGACAAGCTTAGAATTCTGAATGGTAAAGGTTTTGGAAAACTCAGAAGTACCGGTACCTCATTTTCTTACTCACTTAATCAGGATACATTCAAGAAACTGTTCAACAGGGATGATTCAGATAGTGGAGATGATGAAAGTAATCCTAATGAAAATCAACTGCCGGATGATGGTACAATTGGTGAAAACCCGTATGAAACTCCTGGTAGGACTAATATGTTTGATAATAGTGACAGTTCTTTGGGAGAGTTTGATGAAGATGGTTATCTAAAGAACTCCGTAAACTGGAACCTCTCTTTCAATTATTCACTAAGGTATGGTTACGGAGATTTTGATATTGACAAGAAGGAGTATAAAGGTGCGCTAACCCATAATTTTGGTTTGAGTGGCTCAATACAGCCAACAAAAAACTGGAATCTCACATTTAATACCGACTATAATTTCGATTTAAAAAAGTTCACTAATGTAAACTGTACACTAACACGTAATCTACACTGCTGGACTATGTCGGCAAGCTTCATTCCTATAGGGCCTTATAAATCCTACAACTTCACTATCCGTGCCAACTCATCAATGTTGCAGGATCTGAAGTATGAACAAAGAAGTTCGCCATACGACAGGGGAATGGCATGGTATTAATCACCCCACAGCTTTTTCATCCAGTCACTCAGCTTTTTCTCGGCAGGAGAAGATTGCGGTTCCCAAAATCTGCTGTTCTTCAACTCTTTAGGCAGATAATCCTGTTTTACAAAATTATTCTCATAATCGTGTGAGTATTTATAGTCTTTGCCGTAATCAAGCTCCTTCATCAGAGAGGTTGGTGCATTGCGAAGGTGAAGCGGTACAGGTAGATTACCGGTCTGTTCAACCTTGGAAATAGCATTATCAATTGCCAGATATGCAGAATTGCTTTTGGGTGACGTGGCAAGATAGATAGTGGTCTCAGCAAGCACAATGCGTCCTTCAGGCCAGCCTATTTTCTGCAGCGTATCAAAGCATGCATTTGCTAGAAGAAGTGCATTGGGATTGGCCAGACCAATATCTTCAGCGGCAGAGATAACCAGCCGTCTTGCTATGAACTTTGGATCTTCCCCTCCTGCAACCATCCTCGCAAGCCAATATATTGCGGCATCTGGGTCACTCCCTCTGATCGATTTAATGAAAGCTGAGATGATATCATAATGCATCTCTCCCCCTTTGTCATAAGCTGCGGGATTCTCCTGCAGACGCTCTGTTACCAGATAGTCTGTAATTACAATCTCCTTATCTTCCTTATCAGTGGCTACTGTAAGTTCCAAGATATTCATCAACTTGCGTGCATCACCCCCTGAGAAGCGGAATAAAGCATCAGTCTCTTCAACTTTTATTTTCCTCTCCTTCAGAATCAAATCCTCTGTAAGTGCTCTGTTTAGTAAAACCTGAAGATCTTTTTTCTCCATAGATTTGAGCACATATACTTGACAACGTGAAAGAAGAGGTCTGATAACTTCGAATGAAGGATTTTCTGTAGTAGCACCAATAAGTGTTACTGTACCCGTTTCTACGGCATTTAGAAGTGAATCCTGCTGTGATTTACTGAATCGATGAATCTCATCAATGAATAGAATTGGTGCCGCAGAATCAAAGAATCGGGTACTCTTAGCCTTCTCAATAACCTCTCTCACATCTTTCACTCCTGAGTTGATTGCACTTAATTTATAGAAAGGAGCCTTGATTGCATTTGCAATTATATTTGCAAGTGTAGTTTTACCAACACCTGGTGGTCCCCAGAAAATTATTGAAGGTATTCTTCCCGATTCAATCATTCTACGCAATACAGCACCCTTCCCTACCAAGTGTTCTTGCCCGATAAATTCATCTAAATTCTGTGGCCTAAGTCGTTCAGCTAACGGAGTACTCATATTTTCATTTTTTACAAATATAGTCAATATCAATAAATAATATCTGTTGGTTTATCATATATGTAACAGGTTACTGATTATAAAGAATGGGTTAAATAATATATTTTTGTAACTTTGCGCCTTAAAATCAAGAGGTCAGATGGAGATATCACCACTACTTTCCCTGTTCGGGGATATGAATCAGCTAGATTATGTTAAGCTGAATTTTAATCAGGAGAGTGTGAATATGATGAATCTTGCTATTGCATTCATCATGTTTGGAGTTGCACTAAGTATAAGACCTGGGCACTTTAGATCAGTTTTTCTTAACCCTAAACCTGTGGTATTAGGAGCTGTTTCTCAGTATGTTATTTTACCCGCATTAACTTATCTGTTAGTTTTAATAATCCGCCCCTCAACACCGGTTGCATTGGGTATGATATTGGTCTCATCATGTCCAGGTGGAAATGTATCCAATTTAATCTCTTCAATATCAAAGGCAAATATCACATTATCGGTGAGCCTTACTACTATCACTACTATTATGAGTCTGATCATGACTCCCTTTAATTTTGCTTTTTGGGGAGGGTTATATGCAAAGCACTCGCCACTTCTGGTTCCAATTACAATTGATCCAATTGAGATGTTCCGTACTGTATTTTTAATACTGGGAGTGCCCGTTATATTAGGAATGTTTGTTGGAATGAAATTTCCTAAATTTTCCAAACGGATGGATAAACCAATACAGACTGCTTCTGTTATTTTCTTTATAGGCTTTATTGTTGCAGCTCTTGCAGGCAACTTCAGTATATTCTTAAAATATATTCATCTTATTTTCTTGCTGGTATTAGTTCACAATGGCTTGGCTTTCTTTTCAGGTTACTCACTGCCAAGGCTTCTAAAGGTGAATGAAAGAGATTGCAGAACAATTTCAATAGAAACAGGGATACAGAACTCAGGTCTTGGATTAGCACTTATATTCAATCCAAGAATATTCCCTCCTGAACTAAATTTAGGTGGCATGGCCATGGTAGCAGCGTGGTGGGGAATATGGCATATAGTTGCGGGACTTATTCTTGCATCTTACTGGAGAAAAAAACAGGGAAATGAGACACCTATAGCAAGTTAATTTTAAGTATAACTCTAAAATATTGATTTCACCATAATCATATTCTATTGTATAAAACTTATGCTTTATAACTACGACTTTCGATACTTTTTAGCTAAAATACCTGTAAAATCAGCTCTGAGGTTAAACTTCAGAAAGATGGTTTTTACCGGACGAAAAGAGAATGTTTCGAGAAAAAGACCGATAATTTTTGCGCCTAATCATAGAAATGCATTAATTGATGCTCTATTAATAGTTTATGCAGGATATCACACTAAACAGGTCGTATTTCTTGCAAGAGCAGATATTTTCAAGCAGAAGTTTATAGCATGGATACTTCGTGGAATGCGTATCGTACCGGTTTTTAGAATTCGTGATGGTAAAGATAATCTTGATAAAAACAGAGATATTTTCAAAAATGCAGCTCGAATTCTTAAGAAAAACAATCCCATTGCACTTTTCCCTGAAGCAAGACATAATCCTAAACAGTCACTTCTACCTGTTCAGAAAGCTGTACCGCGCATTGTACTGCCAACCGAGGCATCCGTCGATTTTGAATTAAACAGTCAGATAGTCCCGGTATCAATATATTATCGCGATATATCCGGGTTCCTTTCTGATGTTTATGTAACATTCGGTACTCCTATTGAAGTTTCTGAATACAAAGAGATGTATGCTGAAAATCCCAACCTTGCAACAAATCAGATGCGTCAGGATCTGGATGAGAGACTTAGATCGATGGTTGTAAACATATGGAATGATGAGTACTATGATGAATATAAGAATGCTATAGACTGGAATGGTGATCGAATAGCCAATGAGATGTTTGCTGAGAGGAAAGATGATTTTATGCAGGCATCATTATATATTGTAAGAAAATTAGATGATCTGTTTGAGAATAACCGGCCTGAATTTGACAAAAAAATAGAGAACTTCCGTGAAGCATTTAAAATAATTAAAGAGCATCAGCTAAATACAAAAGACAATCTTTTGAATCCTTCAACCAAAGGGAAACTCTTCTCCCGGTTTGCAGTACTTACATTAACTTCACCAATTATGGTGTTTGGTTTTGTAAATGCTATCTTTCCAATATTAATAAAAAGGAAACTGTTAAGCTTGTTTAAAGACAATCAGTTTATTGCATCGGTAAGATATGTATCGGGACTGATATTTATTCCGGTATTTGATCTTTTACAATCGCTAATTGTTGGCTATGCAACAAAGGATTGGATATTAGCTCTTATCTATTTCATTGCTATGCCGGTAACATTTTATTTTGCACTATACTGGCACAAATGGTGGAAAAGAGCAATAAGAGATCTTAAAGCTTACAGGTTCAAAAAGCAATTTGCACAAAAATGGGAGCGACTGGTAGAACTTATCAAAATTTAGTATTATATCAGTTATTCACAAACCTCTACAATTAGAACTTAATTCAATTCTTTTTATCTCTCTTTTAAATAAAAGGTTATTTTATCTGCTTTAATCAGTACATCGTGGCTAATGCGGAAATTTCTGAAAGGTTTGCCATCAATCTCTATCTTATCGATATAAATAGCATCTGCTGAAGGACGAACAGTCTCAATTTCAATAGTGTGACCATTATAATGAAAATCGTCTAGATTCAGTATAACCTTATCAAAAACAGGTGTTGTAAATGTATATGATGGATCAGTAGCATCATCAGGATAGAAACCCATCATACTGAACAGTGCCCAGGTTGACATAGTACCTGTGTCATCATTGCCCGGCAGTCCATCAGGTGAATTTCTGAAATGCTTGGCCAAGAGCTCCTGTGTCAGTTTCTGAGTGCGCCACTCCTCTCCCTTTATATAACTGAACAAAAATGGATAACCTATATTTGGTTCATTCGTAGGATCGTAATGCCCATCAATAAACACCTCCTGAAGTCTGTTTACAAACTTCCGATTTGTACATTGCCTCATAAGCAGTTTCAACATCAAAATCACGCAATCCCTTCATCCAGCTATCCACAATTACAGGAATTGCAGGATCGCCCTCCATGGTAAGTGTCTCGCGACTATAAAGCTCCCACCTGGGTAGCCAGCCGCTCTCTTTATACATATCAATCATAGAACGCACCATATCCAGTTGTATTTCTGGATATAGGAGAGTCAGCAGCTGATGAACGTTTCTATAAGTATCCCAAAGGGAGAAAACTGTATATCTGTCATTCTCTGTACTTAATATTTCATCACCCTCCATCATAGGATACTCACCATTTACATCATTAAGAATATTAGGGTGAATAAGAGCATGATAAAGTCCGGTATAAAATACTGTTTGCTGTTCATCAGTACCACCTGAAACAGCTACCTTTGACAACGCTTTGTTCCATTCATCATGGGCACTATTTCTCACTAAGTCAAAATCAAATCCTTTTTGTTCTGCATCAAGATTCATGCGTGCATTCTCAGTACTTACAAATGAGACGCCTATCTGCACTTCAATAGTTTCACCCTGCTCCAAAGAGTAAGTAAAATATGCACCTATATCATCACCTGCAATATCCCTGTTATAGCGGGTATATAGCTTCCTGGTGGCACTAGTTGAATCCCATTGCGCCTCAACACCCATTTCACGCTGCATCTTCCAGTAACCGGCAGTTACAGGAACTTTATTAACTCTCATCACAAAATAGATAGGAAATACAGCATCAGGGTTATAGCAGAAAGTACCTAACATCTTCATCCCCTCAACTTCAGTATCACTTACACGACGCATCCAGGCTCCAGACTCGTTTGTAAGTCCTTCACCCAAATTCAGAAGGATATTGGCCTCTCCCTCAGGGAATGTGAATCTTGCTATGCTGGTTCGAGTAGTTGCAGAAACCTCAGTTTTAATATTGTACTTAGTAAGCAGATTTGAATAATAGCCTGGAGAAGCAACTTCATTGATGTACTCACTTCCATACTCCTCATAGTTAACATTCAAATCACCTGCAGTAGCCATTAAAAGCAGTGAGCCCAATTCGGGACAACCCACACCACTAAGGTTTACATGAGAATAACCTGTGAAGAATTTGTTTTCACTTGTATAGGGGGTTGACCACCATTGCTTATCTTTATCGAACTTGTTTAGTTCTGACCCCATCACATTGAATGGGGAAACCGACATCATTCCGTTAGGAAGAACGGGGCCGGGATTAGTTGTACCATAATTTGCACTTCCTATAAATGGATTTACCCTATCTGCCGGTTCAATGGAGAATGAAGCCAGACAATAAAATGTAAATGCAATAAAAGCTAATAACGAACCCCTAAAACAACTCATATTAATTCCTTTTTTACAACTAATCCTTTTTCCAGCTAATGAAAAGCTTAACTTTTCAATAGCTTTATTATCGACTCAATTGCTTCATTAAGTCTTTCGGCATTCTTTCCTCCAGCTGTTGCAAAGTGAGGCTGTCCTCCACCGCCACCCTGAATCAGCTTTGCAGCTTCACGGACAATATTTCCTGCATGCATTCCTTTAGCAACAAGATCATCAGTAAGCATGACGGTAAGATTTGGTTTGCCATTTGCTGCTGTTGCTCCTACAAACATCATATTTTCAGGGAACTGACCCTTTATTTGAAATGCAATATCTTTTATCACATCAGGAGATCCAACAGGAAGAATTGCTTTAAATACATCTACTCCATTTATGACGGTCTTATGTTCAATAACCTTCAGTTTAACCTGTTCTGTTTTCTCTTTTATAAACTCTTGCAACTCTTTTTTCATCTCTTCATTATCAGCAATAAGACGATTAATTCCCTGCATAACATCAGGAACATTGCTCAAGAGATTTTTTATACTTGTCAATATATCTTCCTTTGCATAAAGATACTCTTCGCAAACCTTTGCTGTTACAGCTTCTATACGACGAACACCAGCTGAAATTGCTCCTTCACTAACGATACGGAATGTTCCAATTCTACCTGTTGATGAAATATGTGTACCACCACATAGCTCTATTGATGTTCCAAATCTCACAGTACGTACATCATCACCATACTTTTCACCGAATAGTGCCATAGCACCCTGAGCTTTAGCCTCTTCAATCGGAACATGTCTATGCTCTTCAATCGGGAAATTGCTTCTTATCTTTTCGGTAACCTTAACCTCAACCGCTCTTATCTCTTCAGGAGTCATCTTCTGGAAGTGAGAGAAGTCGAATCTCAATACTTCAGGTGACACATATGATCCCTTCTGCTCAACATGATTCCCCAGGACCTCTCTTAAAGCCTCATGCATAAGGTGGGTAGCAGAGTGATTACACTCAGTAGCAGTTCTCTTAACTGTATCTATTTTTGCAGTAAACACACCCTCTAAATTTTGAGGAAGTTTTTTTGTAAGATGCACTGCCAGATTATTCTCACGTTTGGTATCAAAAACTTCAATTTTCTCGCCAGTTTCTGAAATCAACCAGCCACTATCACCTACCTGACCTCCCATCTCGGCATAAAACGGAGAACGTGACAATACAATCTGATAAAACTCAGATTTCTTCTGCTTAACTGCTCTGTAACGAAGTATATGAGCAGTACTTTCAGTTTCATCATAACCAACAAACTCTGGTTCACCATCATGCACCTTTGTCCAGTCGCCCGTCTCCACAGCCGCAGCATTACGTGCTCTGTCCTTCTGCTTCTGCATCTCTGCATTAAAGCCTGCCACATCAGCAGTCATTCCATGTTCACGCAAAATCAACTCAGTCAAGTCGAGCGGGAAACCAAAAGTGTCATAAAGTTTAAAAGCAACTTCACCGCTAAGTACCCCACCCTCCTTCTCGGGAAGATTTCTCTCAAGCAACTTGATGCCAGTTTCAAGAGTTCGAAGGAACGACTCCTCCTCCTCTTTCATAACTTTTTCTATTAGTCCCTGCTGTGCCTCCAGTTCGGGGTAAGCATCGCCCATCACCTCAATTAGAGTAGGGATCAGTCGGTACATAAACGACTCATGCATATTGAGGAATGTATATCCGTAACGTACAGCCCTTCGAAGGATACGTCTGATTACATAACCCGCTTTAGCATTTGAAGGGAGCTGTCCATCAGTTATAGAGAATGCAATAGTTCTTACATGATCAGCAATAACTCGCATAGCAATATCAACCTTTTCATCTTCACCATACTTTTTATCGCTAATTTCACCAATCTTCCCTATTATTGGCTGAAACAGATCTGTATCATAGTTAGACAGGGTACCCTGCACAGCCATACAGAGTCTTTCGAAACCCATACCTGTGTCGATAACCTTTGCAGGAAGTTGTTCAAGTGAACCATCAGCTTTGCGGTTATACTGCATAAATACGAGGTTCCATATCTCCACAACCTGAGGATGATCGTTATTAACCAGAGTCAAGCCGTCTACTTTTGCTCTTTCAGATTCAGGTCTTATATCAATATGAATCTCTGAACATGGGCCACAAGGACCTGTATCACCCATCTCCCAGAAATTATCTTTCTTATTACCGTTTATGATTCTCTCTTTAGGCAGATATTTTTCCCAATATGAAGCAGCTTCATCATCTCTCTCCAGGTTTTCTTCAGGAGCACCCTCAAAAACTGTAGCATAAAGCCTGTCTTTATCAAGCTTTAATACTTCAGTCAAATACTCCCATGCCCACTCAATAGCCTCTTTCTTAAAATAGTCGCCAAATGACCAGTTGCCAAGCATCTCAAACATGGTGTGGTGATAAGTATCGTGACCCACCTCCTCAAGATCGTTGTGCTTACCACTCACCCTCAAACACTTCTGTGAGTCGGCCACACGTGGATATTTAATTGGCGCATTACCCAGAATAACATCTTTAAACTGGTTCATCCCTGCATTTGTAAACATCAGTGTAGGGTCATCTTTAATAACCATGGGTGCAGAAGGCACAATGCGATGTTCTTTCGACTGAAAAAAATCTTTATACGACTGTCTAATCTCTTTGGAGGTCATCATAAACTTTCAATTATTACTTAAATAAAGCTTCGGGATATGAGTAAATTACCCAAAACAGAGTACAAAAATACAGCAAAAACTTCTTATCCCCAAGTGAGTGAGATAAAAGGGTAATAGATTTACTTTGTAAAAGATATCTTATTTGTGGGGGTATGCCTGAAGCTGTAGTAGCTTTACTTGAGAAATATTTTCATACCTTTGATAAAACATTCATGTAATACTAATCGACTTTTATGCCCCATATCACCATTAACAACTGCCCCATTTGCAACAGTTCAGATATAGTAAATACATTTAATGCTGTCGATCATTTCTCTACAAAAGAAATATTTCCTATCTATGATTGCAGCAATTGCGGTTTTCGATTTACAAACAATTTTCCATCTGACGATATAATAGGCAGATATTACGATTCACCCGACTATATTTCTCATTCAGACTCAAAGAAAGGAGTTATAAACCGCCTATACCACTTTCTTAGGGAATTCATGCTTAAGAAAAAAGGCAATCTTGTTTCGAAATTTTCAACAGGAAACCGTTTGCTTGACATTGGTTCTGGTACTGGGTATTTTCTCAAGGCAGCAAAGGAGAGAGGTTATTCAGTTTCGGGAATAGAAAAAGATAGTAAAGCCAGAAACTTTGCAATAGATAACTTTGGTTTAGATGTAAAAGGAGAAGACTTTTTATGGAATATCAATAGTGATTCGTTTGATGTTGTCACTCTATGGCATGTACTTGAGCATATGCAAAACCTGAATGAGGTTGTTGACAAACTATTCAACATTCTCAGTAAGGATGGAACTTTAATTTTGGCTCTCCCAAATCATAATTCTTATGATGCAGGCATTTACAAAGAGTATTGGGCTGCTTATGATGTCCCACGCCATCTTTGGCATTTCACACCAGCTACAGTTGAAAAACTGCTGAATAAACATCAGTTCAAAATAATAAAACAAAAAACAATGCCACTTGACGCCTTTTATATCTCACTTCTAAGTGAAAAATACAGAGGCAGCGGAAAATTATATCAATATTTTAAAGCTATAATAGTTGGCATAATAGGTTTTCTACTTTCTCTTTCAAACGTTAATCAATCGAGTTCAGTAATATACATCGCAAAAAAGCAGAAAAACTGAAATTAAAAAAATGATTTTAGGATTTCTGTTTAAGTTGATCAAAAACATTTGTTGATTCTTCCAGAAAACTGTATTTTTGATTGTTTACAAATAATAATGGCTCAAGACTAACAGTTACAGTTGAATATAAACCATGGGCAAAAGAAAAAAACCTATACAATTTAACGATAAGCGATTATATTACTCTATTCAGGAGGTGGCCGACCATTTCGCGGTGAATGTATCTTTGCTCCGTTTTTGGGAAAAGGAGTTTGACAATATCAGACCAAAAAAAACTGCTGGTGGTACCAGACAATTTACCCGTGAGGATATTCAGCAGGTGGAAATTGTTTATCATCTGGTTAAAGAGAAGGGGATGACACTTGAGGGTGCGCGACAGTCGCTTAAAACCAAGAAAGATGATGAGACCAAAAGGGTTGAGGCTCTTGCCAGGTTAACTGATATCAAAAAGGAGCTGCTAGAACTTGAAGAGGAGTTTGATAAATTGCATGAAATACAGAAATACAATAAAACCATAAAAACGGAAGAATAATGTATAATCAAAACTTTCAACGTTTCCTGTTTTCATTTGTTCTCATCTCTTCACTTATTTGTTGTTCTCATAATAAGGCTCAAAACAAGATAGAGATAGAAGCACAAAGCATTTCAAAGAGTAATCCTGAAAATATTATCATGGGTGCAGAACGTACCGATCTCTATTTCCCTTTATTAAAGGAGAAACGAGTAGTTGTGATGAGCAATCAAACCGGTATGGTTGGCAAAGAACACCTTGTTGATATGCTAATCAGAGAGGGTCACAATGTAGTTGGCATCTTCTCTCCTGAGCATGGTTTTCGTGGTACTGCAGATGCAGGAGAACATGTAGCAAGCTCTATTGATGAGAAAACAGGTATTCCTATTTGGTCACTCTACGGAAGTGGAGGAGGAAAACCCTCTGCAGAGAATATGCAAAAATTTGATGTATTGCTTTTTGATCTGCAGGATGTGGGATTAAGGTTTTATACATACTATGCAAGTATGGCACGTCTGATGGATGCATGCTCAGAGCATGGCAAGAAGATGATTGTATTGGACAGGCCCAATCCAAATGGAATGTATGTTGACGGACCGATACTTGATATGAAGCATAAATCGGGTGTTGGCTGGCTTCCTATTCCAGTTGTACATGGTATGACCCTTGGAGAATTAGCAGTTATGATTAATGGAGAAAAGTGGCTGCCTGATGGCCGTCAGTGCGACTTAACCGTTATCCCTATTGACAATTATTCACATTCCACACTATATGAGCTGCCTATCTCTCCTTCTCCAAACCTGCCTAATATACACTCAATTTATCTCTACCCCTCAACCTGCCTTTTTGAGGGTACGGTTATGAGTCTGGGCCGCGGCACCTCTTTCCCATTCGAGGTTTACGGACACCCGGATTACAAAGGTTCCGATTTCACTTTCACACCTCGCAGTGTACCCGGTGCAAAGAATCCTCCTCTGCTCGACAAGTTGTGCTACGGTGTTGACCTACGCAATATTCCTAATGAGGAGATCATTGAAAAAGGGTTCGATCTATCCTACGTTATTGACGCATACAACAATCTGGACATAGGTGATAAGTTCTTCACCTCATTCTTCGAAAAACTTGTTGGGGTTGATTATATACGCCAGGATATTAAGGCAGGAAAAACAGCCGATGAGATTAAAGCTAAGTGGAGCGAAGATGTAGAGATGTTTAAAATTCAGCGAAAACCCTATCTGCTGTATGAGGAATAGATATTTCTGAGTTTTACTCATTTATATTTTTAAGGTGCTTCTATCAAGGTATAGCAAGTACCTTTTTTTTATTTATATCAATGGTGAAAAGGTTGCACCTCGTCCAAAGATCACTTATAGATCGCTTATACATAGCTTATCTGTATATAAGGTATGTATAAGTAATCTCTGGACTATATTCATATCTGATATTATGAGAACATCTACAAAAACTATATTTAAAGCTGATACAAATAAATAACCTTATGATATAAACATCATTTTTTGTATTTTTGCACTTTGTTGTAAAAATTGGAATATTAATCTGTTTCAGTTTGAGAAACAGATTATTAATTTAATTCAAACTTATTGATTTTTTCAGATGGAAATTGCAAGCAAATACAATCCTGCGGAGGTTGAGAACAAGTGGTATAAATACTGGATGGATAATAACCTCTTTCATTCAGAACCAGATGAGCGTGAACCATATACAGTTGTTATCCCTCCACCAAATGTGACCGGTGTCCTGCACATGGGTCATATGCTCAACAATACTATCCAGGATGTTTTGGTCAGACGTGCACGCATGCAGGGAAAAAATGCCTGCTGGGTACCTGGTACTGATCATGCTTCGATTGCTACTGAGGCTAAGGTTGTTAATAAGCTGGCTGCTGAAGGAATCAAGAAAAATGACCTGACCAGAGATGAGTTTTTAGAACATGCATGGAACTGGACTCGTGAACATGGTGGTATTATTCTTCAACAGCTGAAAAAGCTAGGGGCATCGTGCGACTGGGACAGAACTGCTTTCACTATGGATGATATAAGATCTGAAAGTGTTCTGAAAGTTTTCTGTGATCTATATGAAAAGGGTCTGATCTATCGTGGTGTAAGGATGGTAAACTGGGATCCAAAAGCTTTAACCGCACTGTCAGATGAGGAGGTTATACATAAGGAGGTTAATGGTAAGCTCTATTATCTGAGATATATGATAGAGGGTGATCCTGAAGGCAGATATGCGGTTGTTGCCACTACCCGTCCCGAAACAATAATGGGTGATACTGCTATGTGTATCCACCCTGATGATCCAAAGAATGCACACCTGAAAGGAAAAAAGGTGATTGTTCCGCTGGTGAACAGAGCTATCCCTGTAATTGAAGATGAGTATGTTGATATAGAGTTTGGTACAGGCTGCCTTAAAGTTACTCCTGCACATGATGTGAACGACTATTTACTGGGAGAGAAATATAATCTCCCATCAATTGACATATTTAATCCTGATGGTACACTAAATGAAAATGGTGACCGCTATGCAGGAATGGACAGATTTGATGTTCGTAAACAGATTGAGAAGGATCTTGAAGAAGCCGGATTAATTGAAAAAACAGAACCTTATACTAATAAGGTAGGATTTTCTGAGCGTACAGACGAGGTTATTGAGCCAAAGCTCTCAATGCAGTGGTTTCTTAAAATGGAAGATCTTGCAAAACCGGCTGCAAAGGCTGTAGAAAATGATACAATACGTTTCTTCCCTGAAAAATATAAAAATACATACCGTCACTGGATGGAGAATATCAAGGACTGGTGTATTAGTCGCCAGTTATGGTGGGGACACCAGATTCCAGCATATTTCCTTCCCAAAGGAGGTTATGTTGTTGCACTGACAAAGGAAGAGGCTTTTGAAAAGGCAAAACAACAGGTGGATTATGAGTTAACTATAGATGATCTGAAGCAGGATGAGGATGTACTCGATACATGGTTCTCATCATGGTTGTGGCCGATATCTGTTTTTAATGGTATTAACGAACCTGATAATAAAGATATAAATTACTATTATCCTACCAATGATCTTGTTACTGCACCGGAGATTATTTTCTTCTGGGTGGCTCGTATGATTATTTCAGGATATGAATACCGTAAAGAGCCTTGTTTCCGTAATGTTTACTTTACCGGTATTGTACGTGACAAGCTGGGCAGGAAGATGTCGAAATCTCTTGGTAACTCACCTGATCCAATAGAATTGATGGATAAATATGGTGCTGACGGAGTGAGAATGGGGATGTTACTAACTTCGCCTGCGGGTAACGACCTGCCATTTGATGAGTCGATGTGTGAACAGGGTCGCAACTTCAACAACAAGATATGGAATGCTTTCCGCCTGGTGAAAGGATGGGATGTTGATGAAAATATTCCTCAGCCTGAGTCATCCAAGATAGCAGTCGAGTGGTTTAAAAGCAAGCTTTCTGATACAATAGCTGAGGTGGAAGACTTGTTCTCAAAATATCGCCTTTCTGAGGCACTTATGCTTCTCTATAAGCTTTTCTGGGATGAGTTTTCTTCATGGTATCTTGAGATAGTGAAGCCTGCTTATCAGAAACCAATAGATAAACTGAGCTATGATGCAACACTAAGCTTTTTTGATGATCTGCTGCGTTTATTACATCCATTTATGCCATTTATCACCGAAGAGCTGTGGCAGGCACTCTACACAAGGGAAGAGGGTGTTAGCCTGATGATTTCACTTCAGCCAAAAGGAGAAGATGTTAATAAAGAGCTTCTGTCGGATTTTGAGGATGTTAAAAATATCATTTCTGGTATACGTACAATCCGACTTGAAAAGAATATACCAAATAAAGAGGCTCTGGAACTGGAGATTACAGGTAAACACAAAGAGTTGTTTAATAGCATTATTGCAAAAATGTGTAACCTGACTTCAATTAAACAGGTCTCTGAAAAACAGACTGGTTCAGCAGGATTTCTTGTTGGTACAACAGAATACACTGTTCCTCTTACAGATAATATTGACACAGAAGCTGAATTGAAAAAGCTTGAGGCTGAACTTACATACACTGAGGGTTTCTTGAAATCTGTTCAGAAGAAACTTAGCAATGAGAAGTTTGTTCAAAACGCTAAACCGGAAATAGTTGAGAATGAGCGCAAAAAGATGGCTGATGCTGAAAGCAAGATTGCATTAATTAAAGAGAATATTGCAGCGATTACAAGGAATTAATAATCATGTTAGGGTAAGAGTTATACCTAAACTGAATTTTAATAATTATACCATGATAAAGGATATTCTGAGTTACATATCTGATACTATATCAGAGAAAATCAACTCAACCAGACCGGTAACCGGAGGGTCAATCTCTTCGGCTTACCTGCTGGAGACCCCTGAAAGGAACTACTTTCTTAAATTAAATAAAGCGCCTGATGCGCTTGAGATGTTCCACGCGGAACAAAAAGGACTTGATGTAATAGAAAAGACAGCTACAATCTCTGTTCCTCATGTTCATCTGGTGGATTCAGTTAATGATAAAGCAATAATTCTGATGGATTATGTTGAAAACAGACGCCCTGTGTCTTCAGATTATGAAAGGCTTGGAAGGGAATTGGCTGCACTTCATTCACTGAAGCAGAATGACTTTGGTCTAGACTCAGATAACTATATAGGAAGTCTGCCACAGAGCAACAAAATTCATACAGACTGGATAGATTTTTACTGGGAAGAGAGGATCTCTCCACAACTAAAAACGGCATCAAGAGCTGGCTTACTGTCAGAAAAAGAGATACCGAATAAAGATAAAAGTATTGATGTATTCAACCGCTACCTTTATGATGTGACTCCTTCTATTATTCATGGAGACCTATGGGGAGGCAATTATCTTATCTCGACGGATGGTACTCCATTTCTTATAGACCCGGCAGTATACAGAGGACACTCAATGGTGGATATAGCTATGAGCAAACTTTTTGGCAGTTTTGGAGCTGAGTTCTATGGTGCTTATCATGAAATAATACCTATAACAGAATTTTATTATGAACAGATAGATCTGTATCAGTTATATTTCCTTCTTGTACATTTAAACCTGTTTGGTCGTGGATATTACACTTCTGTTTCTGATATCCTTAAAAGATATTTTTAGAATATTTTGTTGAATTTAAATTATATTGTACATTTACACTGTTAATTTTAACATGATATCATGTTTAAAATTCTATGTGTAATCTTTTAATTTCAATTAAATGAAGAAAAGATTAATTCAATTAGCTGCTGTAATTTTTACAGTAATGCTTATGACTTCATGTTATTCCTACACTACTGTTGTTGGAGAAGGAGCGCAGGGTAATCAGCAAATTACTAAATGGAATCATTATCTGATTGGTGGGTTGGCACCAATTGAAGTATCTGATCCTGCCGTTTTAGCAGGTGGAGCAAAAAATTATACTGTTAAAACTGAGATGTCATTCGTTAATGGATTGGTTTCTATTTTAACCAGTGGAATTTATTCTCCTACAACCACTACAATATATAAATAGCCAGTTTATATATTTAGTTGGATTAGATTTGAAGACCGATATTTTGTCGGTCTTTATTTATATAAATCAAATTTGAAATTTCTACAAAAACTGAAGATAGGGTCTGAGTCGATCAATATCATCATCAGTAAACTCATCAAGCAATGAGAGTTCCTCTATGCTGCTTATCCTGCCCTTTTTGTCTCTGAGGTTAAAAATAGTCTGAACCTGATTGTAGTTCAGGTAAGGATGTCTTAATAAATCGCGGAACTCCATTTCATTTACATTTAGTTTTATATAATTACTATCTGTTTTAATGAATGGTTCTATTCTTGAATATAGCTCTTTATCGATGCCATACACTTCCATAAGTTGATCTTTACAAAAAAAGCCACCCAAAAGATTTTTATACTTAACAATTCGCGAAGCGTATGTGCTTCCAATACCGGGAATCTTTTTCCATTGGGTTGTATCATTCTCATTTAAGTTGATAGTTTCACCCTCTTTTAATTTAATTATTCGAGGAAAATGTGCAGGACTTCTACTCTTTGATGCAATCGATATTTCATTTTTATATTGTAATGCTTCTGACCTGATTTCAGATGTATCAGTAACTGGATTTCTTTTCGATTTGAATGACTTTCCATAATTATTTATGACCACAGCTTCTCTCGATCTCATAAACTCATTAATTATTGAGTCATTCTGACTTGCATCTAATCCAGATGATTTTTTAATACTAATAAATGAATTTAGAATAATTGAAAGCGGGATCAGTATCAGCAATAAAATAATTGCTGAACGGCTCCCTTTATTGTAATAAAAAAAGTCTTTCCAATACATTTTATTGTGTTGATCCTTAAAGTTAATAAATTAAATCGGCTCCTTGTTCATATTTCCATTAAATTGTATCTTTGATTGATTTTATATAGAGCGTCAGTTTAATAATCGACGAAACAACCCAGCCATGGTCCTGAATTATATTTGGATTGCTTTTTTTCTTATAGCTTTTATAATTGCAGTTATAAAACTTGTTTTTTATGGTGATGTTCAAGTGTTTACAGACATCATGAACTCAACGTATGAAACTGCCCGGACAGGTTTCGAGATCTCTCTCGGGCTAACAGGTGTACTTTCTCTATGGCTTGGTATAATGAAAATTGGAGAGAGAGGAGGTATGATTGAGCTATTCTCCAGAGCTGTTGCTCCACTATTCTCCAGGCTATTTCCCGATATACCGAAAAATCATCCTGCTTATGGATCAATGCTGATGAATTTATCTGCAAATATGCTGGGACTGGACAATGCTGCTACTCCTTTTGGATTAAAAGCAATGCAGGAACTGCAAGAGATCAATCTAAAGAAGGATCGGGCATCGAATCCTATGATAATGTTCCTGGTGCTTAATGCATCGGGACTAACATTAATACCGGTAACCATAATGGTTTACCGTGCACAGATGGGTGCTGCTAATCCTGCAGATGTATTCATTCCGATAATGATTGCTACATTTTTTGCAACTCTGGTTGGTTTAATTGCTGTATGCCTTAGGCAACGTATAAATATTTTCTGTAAAGAGATTCTGGGGTTTATTTTGGGTATGGGAGGAATAATTGCAGGAACGGTAATTGTTTTTAAATCCATGCCTCAGGAACAGGTAAATATAGTATCCAGCCTTATTGCCAATATAATACTGCTTACTATAATAGTTCTATTTATTATTAAAGCAATGCACCGTAAGATTAATGTTTTTGAGTCATTTATTGATGGTGCAAAAGAGGGATTTAAAACGGCTGTATCAATAATACCTTACCTAATAGCTATATTGGTAGGCATTGGCGTATTTCGTGCTTCTGGTGCTATGGAATTTCTAATGGAGGGTATGAGAAATTTGGTTGGACTTACTGGAGTTGACGCCAGATGGGTTGATGGTCTTCCAACAGCCATAATGAAGCCTTTGAGTGGAAGTGGGGCAAGAGGTATGATGATTGATGCCATGAAGACTTTTGGAGCTGATTCATTTGCTGGGAGGTTGTCCAGTATTCTTCAGGGAGCCACTGATACTACATTCTATATTGTAGCAGTATATTATGGAGCTGTTAACATTAAGAACAGTCGCTATACAGTTCAATATGCACTATTGGCTGATTTGGCTGGTGTGATTGCAGCAATTTTTGTAGCATATCTATTTTTCAGTTAATAATCAAGAGTTATGGCTATATCTTTTCAGACAGAAAACGTAAAATCACCCGAAATAAAGAAGAGAAAAACATCGGAGTGGATAAAAAAAATAGCTGGTATTTACAGTAAAACTATCGGAGAAATTACATACATCTTTTGTGACGATGATAAAATTCTTGAGGTAAACAGACAATATCTCAATCATGATTATTACACAGATATAATTACTTTCGATTATAGTGATGGAGATAAAATTTCCGGAGATATTTTTATTAGTCTGGATACTGTGAAGTCGAATTCACAAATGTATACTACTGATTATCAAGAGGAACTGTTCCGTGTTATAATACATGGTGTTTTGCATCTATGTGGACTTTCCGACAGTTCAGAAGATGAGAAAAAGAAAATGAGAGATGCTGAAAATAGTGCACTGAATATACTGAAAACGATTGATTAATAATTTACAAAAGGATATATCAATCCTCTCTCGATTACATCTGTAAACTATAAAATGATTTATATCAATATTTTACATTTATAAAGTATATATCCGAATATAATTTTATGACCTCTGTTAACTAAAAATTCAATACTTATATAATCACTAAACTACTGAGTTAAAGTACTTTCAACTGTTCTTATTTGTAATTAACATCCAACATAAACGTAACGTTTTCTTTTTTAGTATCTTTGGGTCTTTAATAGAACACAAAGTGCAAAATGAATTTTAATTATGACATAATAGTAGTCGGTGCAGGACATGCCGGTTGCGAAGCAGCTACAGCAGCAGCTAACTTGGGTTCGAAAACATTGCTTATAACAATGGATATGAACAAGATAGCCCAAATGAGTTGCAACCCAGCCGTAGGAGGTATTGCAAAAGGGCAGATTGTACGCGAAATTGATGCTTTGGGTGGACAGATGGGAATTGTTAGCGATAAAACTGCTATACAGTTTCGCATGTTAAACCGCTCAAAAGGACCTGCTATGTGGAGTCCACGTGTTCAAAGTGACAGGGTTAAATTTATTGAGACTTGGAGAGAAATTATAGAAAATACACCAAATCTTGCTATGTGGCAGGATATGGTTACAGAACTAATATTTGAAGGTCACAGAGTAACTGGAGTTAAAACACGGATGGGTGTTGAGTTCAATGCCAACGCAGTGGTATTAACAAATGGTACATTCCTTAATGGATTAATTCATGTGGGGAAAGTTCAAATTGGCGGGGGCAGAATTGGTGAACAGGCATCATATGGCATGTCGGAACAGTTGCGTGATTTCGGTTTCAAAACAGACCGGATGAAGACAGGTACACCAGTTAGAATTGACGCCAGATCTGTTGATTTTTCTCTTTTGGAAGAACAAAAGGGAGATGATGATTTTCATAAATTCTCATACCTGCCAGATGTCCAAAGAACATTGGAACAGCGCAGCTGCTGGATTACATACACCAGTGAGGAGGTTCATGAAGCGCTAAGAGAAGGACTTGATGAATCACCACTATATAATGGTCAGATTAAAAGTATCGGACCGCGATATTGCCCAAGTATAGAAACCAAAATAGTTACATTCTCAGATAAAACAAGTCACCAACTATTTTTAGAACCAGAAGGAGTAAATACACATGAGTTCTACCTGAATGGTTTTTCTTCGTCCCTACCCCTGCAAACTCAGCTAAAAGCTTTGCAGCTTGTTCCTGCATTCAGAAACGTTCATATTTTCCGTCCCGGTTACGCGATAGAATATGATTTTTTTGATCCTACACAGCTAGAAGCAACATTAGAAACTAAGATGGTGAAAAACCTGTTCTTTGCCGGTCAAATTAATGGAACAACAGGTTATGAAGAAGCAGCAGGACAAGGTTTAGTAGCCGGTATAAACGCACATATAAACTGTCATGGCGGATCTCCTTTCACATTAAGAAGAGATGAAGCATATATTGGAGTACTGATAGACGACCTTATCACTAAAGGTGTGGATGAACCATACAGAATGTTTACATCTCGAGCTGAATATCGAATATTACTTCGACAAGACAACGCTGATGAAAGACTTACCGAAAAAGGGTACGAACTAGGTTTGGCTAAGACTGAAAGATTAAACTTTTATCATCAGAAAGTTGAGAATGTAAGAAAGATTAAAGAGTTTACTGAAAATTTCTCTGTAAAAGCTGATAGAATTAATCCGTATCTGGAAAGTATAGGTACAGCTCCACTTAAGCAGGGGGTAAAACTTGTTGACTTACTATCGAGGCCACATATCGATCTTCAGATAATGGCAAAAGAGATTGGTCCGCTAAGAGATCTTCTTGATACTATAACTGATAGAAAAGAAGAGGTGATAGAGTCTGCAGACATCAAGATTAAATATAGTGGCTATATTAAAAGAGAGCAGATTATAGCTGACAAAATTACCCGGCTGGAAGATATCTCTATAAAAGACAGGTTTAACTATAACGAAATTCAATCTTTATCAACTGAGGCAAGGCATAAATTAACACGTATAAATCCTGAAACTATTGCCCAGGCAGGGCGTATTCCGGGGGTTTCACCCAATGACATATCTGTACTTCTGGTTCTGCTTGGCAGATAAATCATATGGGTGTTCCACGTGGAACAACACAAAGCTATTAATTAATTAAAAAAATGAGCATAGAAACATTAACGAAATCTGTTAGAAATATTCCTGATTTCCCTATACCGGGAATACAATTTAAAGACATCACTACCCTATTTCAATCTGCGAGTCATTTAAAAGAGTTATCAGAAATACTCTACGACTTGTATAAAGAAAAAGGTATTACTAAAGTTGTAGGTATTGAATCAAGAGGCTTTTTCATGGGTCCTGCAACTGCAATAAAGCTTAATGCAGGATTTGTACCAATTCGTAAACCGGGAAAATTACCATATAATGTAATTGAAGAAACTTACACTAAAGAATACGGTGAAGATACTATTCAAATTCATGAAGATGCGTTGAATGAAGATGATGTTGTATTACTTCATGACGACCTTCTTGCAACTGGTGGCACTATGGTTGCGGCATACAATCTGGTAAAGAAACTAGGAGTAAAAAAAATATATATAAACTTTTTAATTGAACTTGAAGAGCTGGAGGGAAGACTGCATTTCCCGACAGACGTTGAAATAAATTCAATTATTAAATTCTAATCTCTGTTTGATTTTGTGTTTTCATTGTTAAGAAATGAACGATGATATAAAAAATACACTTGCTGTTATTCCAAATCAGCCGGGTTGTTATCAATTTTTTGATGAGAAAGGGACCGTTATATATGTTGGAAAAGCTAAAGATTTAAAGAAAAGAGTCTCTTCATATTTTAACAAATACCATGACCATCCGAAAACGCGAATACTGGTTAGGAATATCCGTAAGATCAAATATATTGTTGTTAATACAGAAGAGGATACATTTCTTCTGGAAAACAACCTTATAAAAGAGCTTAAACCACGCTATAATGTAATGTTGAAGGATGATAAAACCTATCCTTCAATAGTAATCAAAAACGAATTCTTTCCCCGTGTATATAAAACTCGTAATATCGTAAAGGATGGGTCCAAATATTTTGGCCCATATACTTCGGTATTATCTGTTAATGCATTACTGGAAATAGTAAGAAAAGTATATAAAATAAGAACATGCAGACTAAATCTTACACCTGAAAATATAGCAGCAAATAAATTTAAAGTATGTCTGGAATATCATATTAATCGCTGTAAAGGTCCTTGTGAGGGTCTGCAATCTTTGGAGGATTATGATAAGAATATTGAAGAAATAAATGAAATACTAAAAGGAAATGTGTCGATCATAGAAAAACAGGTTGTTAAAAGGATGAATGAACTTTCTGCAGAAATGAGATATGAAGAGGCACATGAACTTAAAGAGAAATTGCAATTAATACAGAACTTCAGAGAAAAATCACAGGTTGTAAGTAATATCAATTACAACCTGGATGTATTCTCTTTTGAAGAGGATGAAAATTCAGCATTTATAAATTATCTTCATGTTGTAAATGGTGGAATAACACAAGCATATACATTTGAATATAAAAAGAAGCTTGATGAAACACCGGAAGAACTATTAGGACTTGGTATAGTTGAAATGAGACAGCGATTTGGGAGTGAAACCAAAGAAATTATTGTACCGTTTATTCCTGATTTGAAATTAACAAATGTTGATTTCGTAGTTCCTCAACGAGGAGATAAAAGGAAACTTCTATTACTTTCTGAGAAAAATGTAAAACAGTATAAGATTGACAAACTCAAAAAAGCTGAGATGTTAAATCCTGATCAGAGGGCTATGAGAATTTTGACTACACTTCAGAAGGATTTACAATTGAAAGATATTCCCTGGCATATAGAATGTTTTGACAACTCAAATATTCAGGGAACAAATCCAGTGTCAGCATGTGTTGTTTTCAAAAAAGCAAAACCTTCAAAAAAAGATTACAGACATTTCAATATTAAAAGCGTTCTAGGACCTAATGATTATGCCTCAATGCGAGAAGTGATCGAAAGACGCTACTCTCGTCTACTTAACGAGGGCGAATCTTTGCCTCAACTCATTGTGGTTGATGGAGGTAAGGGTCAATTAAGCGTTGCTGTAAATTCTCTCCAGAAAATTGGCCTTTATGGAAAAATAGCAGTTATTGGCATTGCTGAACGTTTGGAAGAGATATATTTCCCGGATGACCCTATTCCTCTATATATTGATAAGAATTCTGAATCACTAAAACTTATTCAGCATCTCAGAGATGAAGCACATAGATTTGGTTTAACATTTCATAGAAAAAAAAGAAGTAAAGCACAAATTTCTTCAGAACTTGATACGATTAAAGGTATAGGTACAGAAACTAAGAAAAAACTATTGCTGCATTTTAAAAGTATTAAAAGACTTAAAGAATCTGAAAAAGATGAAATCATTAGGGTCATAGGAAAAAGTAAAGGTGAAATTATTTGGGATTGGTTAAACAATAAAGGAAAAAAATAAATGCGAGTTTTAATTCAAAGGGTTACTGAAGCATCAGTTGAAATAGAAGGAAAATTAAAAAGCGAGATTAATAAAGGACTGTTGATTTTTGTTGGAATTGAAGATGATGATAAAGATGAAGACATTGATTTCTTAGCTAAAAAGAGCGTTAATTTGCGTATATTTGATGACGAAAATGGAGTAATGAATCATTCTGTATTAGATGTTGAAGGAGATATACTTGTTATTTCTCAATTCACACTCCATGCCAGCACTAAAAAAGGTAACCGTCCTTCTTATATAAGAGCTGCAAAACCTGATATATCAATTCCTTTGTATGAAAGATTCTGTGAAGTATTATCGATTTTACTGAATAAACAGGTGAAAACTGGAGAATTTGGAGCTGATATGAAAGTAAGATTGGTGAATGACGGACCGGTTACAATATGGATAGATTCTAAAAACAGAGAGTGAGTTTCTAATTGTAAAATTAAGGGCATTCTATTTTAAAGGTATTATTTTTTCAAGTAAAAAATTAGAAATTATATGACAATTATCGAAGCGCAACAGCAAGTAGATGAATGGATCAGTAAGTATGGAGTGCGATATTTTGGAGAACTCACAAATATGGCATTACTTACTGAAGAGGTAGGTGAATTAGCAAGAATAATGGCAAGAACTTATGGCGAACAGTCATTTAAATCATCAGATCTGAATAAAGATTTATCCGAGGAAATTGCTGATGTTTTATGGGTGTTAATATGTATTGCTAATCAGACTGGTGTAAATTTGGAAGAGTCATTTATTAGAAGCATTGAAAAGAAAACTAATAGAGATTCTAACAGACATTTGAATAATCAGAAATTGAAGTCTTAAATGCTTAAATATCTTTATAGTTATTAGATAATAAAATAAAAATAAATAGTATTAAATGGAAGCTAATAAATACTTAGATGCTTTAAAAAAACACCCGTTGAAATTCACGGATGAAGAAGCTAAAAAAAGTGTTGATCAAATTATTAAATCTGGATTTGATAACAACAACAGTTACGAAGTTTATAAAACACTTTATAGCTGTATTGATCACACATCTTTGAACACAACTGATTCGAAGGAATATATCTGGAATTTTACAGAGAAAATAAATGCTTTCGAGGGTTCAGACCCAGAAATAGAAAATGTAGCAGCTATCTGTATTTATCCCAATTTTGTAGAGACAGTGAAAGAATCACTTACATCTAATATTAAAATAGCAGCTGTTGCGGGCGGTTTCCCATCTTCGCAAACATTTATAGAAGTAAAAGTAGCCGAAATCTCTTTGGCTTTAGCAGATGGTGCTGATGAAATAGATATAGTTATAAATGCTGGACTTTTTCTGGATAAATCATATCAGGAGTTTTGTGAAGAGATAATGGAGTTAAAAGAGGTATGTAAAGATAAGACTTTGAAAGTTATCCTGGAAACGGGTGCATTGATAAGTGCTGAGAATATAAATAATGCGTCTGTTTTATCAATGTACTCCGGGGCTGATTTCCTTAAGACATCTACAGGAAAAGGATATCCGGGAGCTACCCCTGAGGCGGTTTTTGTAATGTGTCAAGCTATCAAATCATACTATAAAGCAACCTCTAATAAAGTAGGAATAAAAGTGTCGGGTGGAGTATCAACACCTGAAGATGCAGTAAAATATTACACAATAGTTAAAGAAGTACTTGGTGATGATTGGTGTAATAATCAACTATTCAGAATAGGTACAAGTAGTCTAACAGATAAACTTTATAATGAAATTATAAAAAGAAGAAAATAGAGGAAAAAATGAAGAAATTAAGTGTCTATTTAGCGGGTGTTTTAACCCTTTTAGTTTTTGCCCTGAGTGTAAATGCTCAGGAATATGATTATATATCAAAAGAGAGGAAAACACCTTACTGGAGGGATGTTAATGTGGTTAAAGCACATAAAGAATATCCCCGAACTCAGTTTATGACTTTTGAAAATGAAAATGATGCACTGAGTAAAAAATTTGAAGAGAGTGAATATTATATATCATTAAATGGAACCTGGAAGTTTTATTTTGTTGAAAGCTACACTGAATTACCTGAAAATGTTACGGATTCAGCAGTAGTACTGACAGATTGGAAAGATATTAAGGTTCCCGGGAACTGGGAAATACAGGGATTCGGAACACCTATATATGTGAATCACCCATATGAGTTTGTTGAAAGAGATCCTAAAACATTTTATCCAAAAATGGAAGCTCCCTATCTTCCAGAAGAGACACCTGTTGGTGTATATCGCAGGGAGATAAATATACCTGAAAACTGGAATGACCGAGAGATCTTTTTAACTCTTGATGGTGCTAAATCAGGCGTATATGTATATATAAATGGAAAAGAAGTAGGATATAGTGAAGACTCAAAGACCAGTGCTGAATTTAATATAACCAAATATGTCAATGAAGGTACCAACTCTCTTGTCCTGAAAATATATCGCTGGAGTACAGGCTCATATCTTGAAGCACAGGATTTTTGGAGAATTAGCGGTATCGAAAGAGATGTATTTTTATGGTCACAGGCTAAAACATCGTTACGTGATTTCAGAGTAAAATCAACATTAGATGATAGTTACTTAAATGGTATTTTTGAATTAGAAACTACTGTAAGAAACTATTCTCAAGCTGTTTCTTATGCAAATGTTAGCTACAAACTACTTGATAGTGATGGCAATACTGTGTTATCAGATAGTAAACCGATTGGCGTTCAAAGAGGTGGTGAAAGCTCAGTGCGTTTTTCTGCTGAAATACCTAATGTATCTACATGGACATCAGAACAACCAAACCTTTATAAACTGCTTATAACTGTAATACCTGAAGGAGAAGAAAAGGGAGAGGTTGTCCCCTACCCTGTTGGTTTCAGAAGATTTGAAATTGTGCCTTATAAAACAGGTGACAGGATAGACAGATTATTTTTAGTAAATGGTCAGCCAATCAAGCTTAAAGGGGTAAATATTCATGAAACAAACCCTGAGACGGGACATTACGTTACAGAAGATATAATGATAAAGGACTTTACTCTGATGAAACTGAACAATATAAATAGTGTTCGTCTTTCTCACTATCCTCAATCGCGTCGTTTCTATGAACTTTGCAATATTTATGGTTTATATGTATATGATGAAGCAAATATTGAATCTCACGGATTATATTATGGTGAGAAATCTCCATCAAAGCATCCGGAATGGGAACAGGCTCATATGGACAGAACCATAAATATGTTTGAGAGGAATAAAAATCATCCATCTGTAACTATTTGGTCACTTGGGAATGAAGCAGGTAATGGTATTAACTTTTTTCATACATACAGATATCTAAAAGATCAGGAAAGAGATTTCATGAATCGTCCTGTAAATTATGAGAGATCGCTGTGGGACTTAAACACTGACATGTATGTTCCACAGTATCCGAGCGCTGCATGGCTTGAAGAAATTGGGGCTAAAGGGAGTGACAGACCTGTTATTCCTTCAGAGTATTCACATGCAATGGGCAATTCTAACGGAAACATTGATATTCAATGGGAGGCTATATACAAATACCCAAATCTACAGGGTGCATATATATGGGACTGGGTTGATCAAGGAATAGCTAAAAAAGATGAAGATGGCAGAAGTTTTTGGGCTTATGGTGGAGACTATGGAATTGATACACCTAGTGATGGGAACTTCGTTATAAATGGATTAGTTGATCCGGGAAGAGTTCCCCACCCTGCTGTCGCAGAAGTTAAATATGTTCATCAGAATTTTGCATTTGAAGCAATAGATCTGAAAGAAGGCATCTTTAAAGTTATTAACCGTCAATATTTTACTGACACCGAGAATTATAAATTCCTGTATAATGTTACAGAAAATGGCAATATAATTTCTGAAGGAGAGTTATCGGTATCATTACTGCCACAGCAATGGATCCAAGTGTCTATTCCATTAGATAAATTGGAATCAAAACCGGGTGTTGAATATTTTGTCAATTTTGAGGTAGTGCAAAAAGAAGCACAGTCATTAGTTCCTGCAGGTCATATAGTTGCAATTGAACAATTTAAACTGCCGATAACATCACCCAAGCAAACATACTCTGAGAAAAATAATTATCCTGCATTAAAGGTAAATGATACAGAAAAATCTATTAGTATTAGTTCGACTGTAGTAAAATTTGAATTTGATAAATCAAAGGGTATAGTGACTTCCTACAAAGTAGGTAAAAATGAATATTTTAAAGATGGATTTGGAATACAGCCAAATTTTTGGAGAGGACCTAACGACAATGATTATGGAAATGGAGCTCCACAACGTCTGCAGGTATGGAAACAATCCAGTAAAAACTTCAATGTTATAGAGACTAAAGTTTCACCTGAAGGAGATAATTTTATTGTTGATGTAACATATTTACTAGCTGCAGGAAATCTTTATAATGTTAAGTATAAAATACTTCCCTCTGGTATATTAAATGTAAATGTCCTATTCCATTCAACTGATGTTGAAGAAAAAAGTATAGAGGCTTCAGAAGCTGCTATTACAGCTACTTTCTCACCTGAAGCATCAGCAGCACGCAAAGCATCATCATCACTTACAGTTCCAAGAATTGGTGTTCGTTTCCGCTTACCCGCTACGATGAACAATGTTGAATATTTTGGCAAGGGTCCTGGTGAAAATTATGTTGACAGAGCATCGGGATCAAAAGTTGGTAGATACAAAACTACTGCTGATGATATGTATGTTGCCTATACCCGTCCTCAGGAGAATGGTCATCGTACCGACACAAGATGGGTCTCATTAACAGGTAAAAATAATGGACTTCTTGTAGTTGCTGACAATACAATTGGTTTCAATGCATTGCGAAATAGTGTGGAAGATTTTGATTCTGAAGAGGCTACTCATCGTCCCTATCAGTGGAATAATTTCAGCAGTGAGGAGATTGCTTCACGAGAAGATGAAAATGCAAGAAACAGAAAACCACGTCAAACTCATATTAATGATATTACACCGCAGGATTTTGTAGAAGTATGTATTGATATGAAACAGCATGGTGTAGCAGGATACAATAGTTGGGGTGCAAGACCACTTCCAGAATACAGTATCCCGGCCAATAAAAATTATTCATGGGGTTTTACTCTGATACCTATTTCAGAGAAATCTGACATAAATAGTTTGACCAAATTGAATTATTAAAACATATAAATCAACTGTTTAGTAAGATTTTAATCAACTAAATAATCAATATGCGGACAAAGAGTTGTCCGCCTATTTTGTTTCGATTATATTTTATCCTCAATACAACTTAATTAAAGCATCCCCTGCCATACTCCTGTAAGGATAATGGCATTCAGTATCATATGAATAAATAGATTAGGAATGAAAATAAACTATGATTGGATTTCCCTAAATACTGCCTTTTTGACACTTTATTCTATCGTTTTCACAGCAAATATCGTCTTTTTAAGTCATTTTGTCAGCTTCTCTCTTTTTTTTACTAATGGTATATATTTTGCTTTTTACTAGGTGTAAGTATAACAACTAATAAATAAGAAAGGGTAAATATTATGGCATTAATTAGAAGAACAAACAGTTGGTTACCAAGTGTATTCAATGATTTTTTTGGTAATGAATGGATGGAAAATAGTGCAAAATCTATTCCTGCAATCAACATCCAGCAAAATGATGAAGGATTTATTGTAGAGGTGGCTGCTCCGGGTATGACTAAAGAAGATTGTGTGGTCAGACTTGATGAGAATAAAAATTTGGTGATTTCATTTGAGAAAAAATCTGAAAATGAAGAAGTTAAAAAAGGAGCATACCTGAGACGAGAATTTTCTTATTCTCAATTCCAAAGAACAATGCTATTGCCGGATGATGTTGACGAAGATAAAATCACTGCAAGTGTAAAAGATGGTGTTCTAACTATTGAAATTCCTACAATTAAGGAGAAAACGAGCTTGAAAGAGAAGTTGATTGAAATTAAGTAATCAATTTTAAGAGAGGTAAATTTGTTTAGGTTATTAATGAAGGGTGGATTATTATTAATTCACCCTTTAAATTTTTCTTTCCTTTAAGTAAATAAGAAACATCTTCATATACATCTTAATATCGCTATCATATTTTAATCCTGAAATAATCGCTTCCGCCTCTTCTAACAAAACATCCATTTTGTGATAAGCTTCCTTTATTCCATTATATTTTTTAGCAAATTCTAGAAGCTGCTCAATATTCTCATCACTGTATTCTCTTTGATTTAAGATATCCATCATTGAACTACTCTCCTCTTCAGGTGCATTTCTTAGAGCATATATCAATGGCAGAGTGATTTTTCCTTCGCGTATATCCTTTCCTGTAGGCTTACCAACATCAGCATTGAAATAGTCAAATATATCATCTTTGATCTGAAAACATATACCTAGAAGTGTGCCTAATCGTATAAAATGTGAGATAAGCTCTTTATCAGCTCCACCGGTTATAGCTCCTATTGCCAGACTAGCTCGTATCAATGAAGCTGTCTTTTTATCAATTACATCGAAATAGGCGTCCTCATCAATAATTATCTCACTTGCAAGTGAATACTGAGATAGTTCTCCGGAAGCAAGATTCTGACCCAATTCAGAAATGATTCTTACAATCTCAAGGTTTTTAGTCTTAACACTCTCAGCTAAAGCTGCAGATAGCAGATAATCTCCAACCAAAACAGCTCTGGTATTATCATAAACGGCATTCATTGAACTTCTTCCTCGTCTTAAATCAGAGCGATCAATGACATCATCGTGAACAAGAGTTGCAGTATGCAGCAATTCAATTGTTACAGCACCGTGGTATGTCTCCGGAATAATTCCTCCACAAGCTTTCGCTGTCATTAACACTAATATTGGTCTCAAACGTTTTCCATTTGTGCTAAAAACATATGAAATCATTTCAGAGAGTTTCTGATCTTTGTTTTTAATAGACTCTTGCAAATATTTATCGAAAACATTTAACTCTTCCTGAAGAAAATCTTTAATTAGTCTACTATGATCCATCGCATACCAAATTATATGTACAAAAGTAAAAATAATTCTACTCAAAGCAACAAATATTAGTAACTTTACCAATCCGTACACCGTTTTATAGAAAATTATGAACAAAAACAAACTTTTCCTACTCGACGCTTATGCGCTAATATACAGAGCCTATTATGCATTTATTAAATTCCCGAGGATTGATTCAAAAGGAAGGAATACTTCTGCAATTTTTGGTTTTATAAATACACTTGAAGAGGTTCTGAATAAGGAAAATCCTACACATATTGCAATTGGTTTTGACCCAGACGGTCCAACTTTCCGACATCTGGAATATGAATCTTATAAAGCCCAAAGAGAAGCTACACCAGAAGTAATTAAAGCCTCAGTCCCCTATATAAAAGAGATAATTAAAGCTTATAATATCCCTATACTTGAAGTGCCGGGGTATGAAGCTGATGATGTTATTGGTACTGTTGCAAAGAAAATGGACAGGGAGCAGTTTGATGTGTATATGATGACATCAGACAAAGACTATGGTCAGCTTACAGAACCAACTATTTTTATATACAGGCCAAAGTATGGTGGTAATGATTACGAAATACTTGATGATAAAAAAGTCATAGAAAAGTATAATATTGAATACCCTGCCCAGGTGATTGATCTGCTTGGCTTGATGGGCGATAGTTCTGATAACATACCTGGTTGTCCCGGTATTGGAGAGAAAACCGCTGTTAAGCTGCTTAAGGAGTTTGGATCTATAGAAAACTTGCTTGAGAATACAGATCAACTGAAAGGAGCGCAAAAGCGCAATGTTGAAGAGAACAAGGAACAGATACTGTTATCAAAGTATTTGGCTACTATCAAAACAGATGTACCTGTTGATATTGAGGCGGATGAATTACTTCTTAGAGAAAAAAACGAAAAGGAATTGATGACTTTATTTGAAGATCTGGAATTCCGAACTTTACTTTCTCGAGTTTTTAAACAGGAACCGTCAAATAAAACAGTAGCTCCCTTGCAGGGTGAACTATTTGGCGACTCTTCATTTTCTTCAGAAACAGTTAATGTAACTACTGGTATTTTAACTTCAAAACCTGACAATTATATATTATCTGAATTAACTGATATCCACTCTACCCCACACAATTACATAACTGTAAAAACAGATAAAGAGATGGAATCTCTATGTAAATCATTACTTGAGCAGAAATCGGTCTGTTTTGATACTGAGACAACAGGAATGGATCCATTGTTAAGTGAGTTAGTAGGCCTTTCCTTTGCTTTTAAAGAGGGTGAAGCATATTATGTCCCAATATCAGAAGATCAGGAAACAGCCCAAAGACAGGTAAACATATTCAAACCCTTTTTTGAAAATGAAGAGATTGAAAAAGTAGGCCAGAATATAAAATATGATATTTTGGAACTTCGTAATTATAATGTTAGGGTAAAAGGTGCTCTCTTTGACACAATGGTTGCCCACTATCTGCTGAATCCTGAATTAAGGCATGGTATGGATTATATGGCAGAAACATATCTTAATTACAAAACGATACACATTGAAGATCTGATTGGGCCCAAAGGAAAGAATCAGAAGAACATGAGAGATGTAGAAATATCAATAGTTGCTGAATACGCAGCAGAGGATGCTGATATAACTCTGAAACTTAAGAATATACTAAAAGAGGAAATTAAAAATAATAACCTCACTACCCTATTTTATGAAATTGAGTGTCCGTTAATCTATGTATTGGCAGACATGGAATGGACCGGAGTAAGGTTAGACCTTAAAGCACTCGAGGAGTTATCATGTCAATATTCCGATGAACTTAAAAAGATTGAAAAGGAAATTATCGAAATGGCAGGTGTTGATTTTAATATCAACTCACCTAAACAGATAGGTGAAGTACTTTTTGACAGACTTAAGATTGTAGATAAACCCAAAAAAACAAAAACCGGACAATACAAAACGGGCGAGGAAGAATTAGAAAAAATCAGATCTAAACATCCAATAATCAGCAAGATACTCGAGCAGAGAGGGGTTAAAAAACTACTAACTACCTATATTGATGCTTTTCCACTTCTTGTTAATCCTAAAACAGGTAAAGTTCACACATCGTTCAATCAGACTGTTGCTGCAACAGGCAGATTAAGCAGTACAGATCCAAATCTTCAGAATATCCCAATCAGAGATGAGAGAGGAAAGGAGTTAAGAAGAGTATTTATACCTGACGATGGGTGCCTGTTTGTTTCTTCTGACTATTCACAAATTGAGTTAAGGATAATGGCACATCTTAGTGGCGATGAAAATATGATTGAAGCATTTAATAAAGGTCAGGATATACATGCTGCTACTGCCTCAAAGATATTTAAAATCCCTATTGAAGAGGTAGATCAGGATATGCGCAGAAAAGCTAAGACCGCCAATTTTGGTATCATTTATGGAATAACACCGTTTGGATTGTCTGAAAGGCTAACTATTCCACGAACTGAAGCAAAGGAGTTAATAGATGATTACTTTTCGACTTTTTCCGGAGTAAAAAAATATATGGAGAATAGCATAGAGAAAGCCCGGGAGCATGGATATGTTGAAACTGTATATGGAAGAAAAAGATATCTGCCTGATATAAGTTCACGAAATGCTACAGTCAGAGGTTTTGCTGAACGCAATGCTATTAACGCACCCATACAAGGTAGTGCAGCTGATATTATTAAGGTAGCCATGGTAAGGATTCATAAGCGATTAGAGCAGGACAATAAAAAATCAAAGATGATTATGCAGGTGCATGACGAATTAAACTTTAATGTTGTCCCAGAAGAGCTTGATTATATCAGAGAGATGGTTGTAGAAGAGATGGAGAACTCATATCACATGAATGTTCAGCTAAAGACAGAGATTGGGGTAGGAGAAAATTGGCTCGTAGCACACTGATGTTGGAAAACTTAGCTGAATATGGATATTGGGGACTGCTACTTGCATCATTTCTTGCTGCAACAATACTTCCTTTCAGTTCAGAAGTGGTCTTTTCAGCACTTATAGCAGCCGGACTTGATATGTGGACACTCATAATATATGCAACAATCGGCAATGCTGCCGGAGGTTCCACATGCTATTACCTTGGCCGTTTAGGAAAAGTGGAATGGCTTGAAAGATGGTTTAAGATTAAACCGGAAAGTATCGATAAGGCAGTAGGAAGATTACAGGGAAAAGGAGCATTGATGGGATTTTTCGGATTTCTTCCTGCTGTTGGGGATTTAGTACTTGTAGCACTCGGTTTCATGAGAGCAAACACTACCATGGTTATGATAAGTATGACTATAGGCAAGTTATTACGCTATATTTTGATTGGCTATGGTACAGGTGAGATCATAAAATGGTTTTAAACATCAATAATGTTATCATTTTGTAAAAGTAAATGTAATGTCAACAATATTATTTAATGAAATAGTTTTTGGACCTGTGCATAGTCGCCGCATGGGAACCTCTCTTGGAATAAACCTGTTACCATATGATGGCAAACTATGCTCTTTCGATTGTATATACTGTGAGTGTGGTTTTAATAAAGATTTTCGTACAAGGACCGGATTACCCGACAGAAAAGAGGTGAAAGCTGCACTGGAAGATAAACTATCGTTTCTCAAAAGTGAGGGCAGTACACTGGATGTAATTACATTTGCCGGAAATGGCGAGCCAACCATGCATCCAAAATTTAAAGAAATAATAGAAGACACTATAGAACTTCGGAACCAATATTACCCTGAAACTGAAATAAGTGTACTCTCAAATGGTATGCATCTCAAGAATCCCGGAGTTTTTGAGGCATTGATGAAAGTTGAAAAAGCGGTTCTGAAACTTGATTCAGCTTTTGATGAGACAGTAAGACTTATTGATCGTCCAAATTCACCAGACTACAGTGTATCCCGACAAATAGAATTATACAAAAAGTTCAAAGGTAATTTTATATTGCAAACAATGTTCCTAAAAGGTGAGTTTGAAGGTAAATTCATCGACAACACTTCAGAAGCTGAAGTTTCAGCTTGGTTAGAGCTCCTTAAAGCAATTAAACCAAAAGAGGTAATGATTTATACTATTGACCGTGAAACTCCCGCAGAAGGCCTTAAAAAGGCACCATACGAGTTGCTTCAAAAAATTGCTTCAAGAGTAGAAGAACTTGGAATAAGGACAAACGTCGCCGGGTGAACAAATTAGTGGCGCAATGGTTATCAATGTAGACTATACTATTTATAAATATTAAAAAATTATGAAAACATCCATTGATATAAGCTACTATCCATTGAATGAAGAGTACAAAGCTCCGATAAAAAAATTCATCAAGGCATTGGAAGAGAATGAAAATATAACAGTAAAATCAAACAGAATGTCTACTCAGGTATTTGGTCAGTTTGATGAAGTTATGGAAGCAGTTACAAAATGTATAAAAAATGCATTTGAACTGCCCAACTCCATTTTTGTTCTTAAAATCATAAATATGGATCGCGAATAGAGTATCACAACTCCAGGAAACTGCAAAATTCCTTATAGCGCAAATACAATTTATCATAAATAGATCTGTACTCTTCCCGAGGGGTATATTGGGTCAATATACCCTGAGCCATAGCAAGCTGAGCCTTTTCCACAGATTCAAACAGACCTTTTGCAGTTGCTGCACACATAGCCACACCTAATGCTCCAGCCTGCTGTGCTTTGGCTATTTTTATAGGAATCCCCATTATGTCTGATAATATTTGCATTACGTAGGGTGACTTTAAAGATATTCCTCCAACTCCAATAACTTCTGTTATCTCAACTCCCTCATTAACAAGATGCTCCATAATTGCTCTTGAGCCAAATGCTGTAGCTTCTACCAGACTTTTGAAAATTTCTGAAGGGGTTGTTCCTAAATTTAACCCTGTTAATCCACCTTTTACTTCAGGGTTGTTAAAAGGGGTGCGACGACCGTTAAACCAGTCGTTTGCAATCATATCGGACTCATTAATTTCAAGTTGTGATGCCTCTTTTGATAGTTTGGATAAAATATCTTTGGTCACGGAATTCTTTTCCGGTAGAGATTTAACCGACCATGTAAGTATGTCTCTAAGCCATGCATAAACGTCTCCAAATGCCGATTGCCCTGCCTCTAGTCCTATATAACCAGGTATAACAGAACCATCTACCTGTCCACTTATACCATTAATATTTCTGCCTTTTAAATTCTCATACTGTGTAACAACAATATCACAAGTAGATGTACCTATTATTTTGACCATTTTATTTGCACCTATACCGGCACCAATAGCTCCAGCGTGAGCATCTATGATGCCAATTGACACATCAACGTCTGAAGGCAATCCAAGCCTCTCTGACCAACTTTTAGTGATTTTACCGCACAGTTTATCACTCGTGTAAGTTTCACTGCTTAAACGCGAAGCAAATCCGTTTAATAACGGATCCAGTTCTGATAGAAATCTCTGAGATGGATAACCTCCCCACTCTGCTGCCCACATACCTTTGTGTCCTGCAGCACATCTGCTACGTTTAACTTCTTCAGGTTTAAACCGGCCTGTCAGTAATGCCGGCATCCAGTCGCAATGCTCAATAATTGAATATGCTTTAGATCTTACTTTCTCATTGGAACGAATCAAATGCAGAGCTTTAGACCAGAACCATTCTGGTGAATATGTACCACCGGAACGAACTGTATAGTCGATTTCCCATTTTTTGGCCAAGACGTTTATCTCTTCAGCCTCACGAATAGCTGTGTGATCTTTCCAGAGAACAAACATAGCGTCAGGATCATGTTCAAACTCCGGTAATAATGCAAGAGGAGTACCATTTAAATCAGTAAGACATGGAGTACTTCCCGTTGTATCTATACCTAATGCCGTAATGCTCTGAACTTCACTTTCAGAAAGATTTTCAAGTAACCCTTTTATCACCTCCTCTAAAGATTCGATATAGTCTTTAGGATGTTGGCGGTAACAATTTGAATTTGAATCACAATAGAGACCCTCTTTCCATCTTGAATAAAATGAAGTATATGAAGCCAACTCCATACCAGAAGAACAGTCAACCGCAATTCCCCTGCATGAGTCAGTCCCATAATCAATTCCAATTACAATCTTTTCCATATCTAATCAACTAGTTCTACTGTTTTTTTACGTGCATAAGTGAAACTATAAAATGTGATAATAATAAATGCTATAGCTGGCACCCAATAGGCAAATTTAATCGCTCCGGATTGATCTGAAAGAATCCCTTGTAGTTGTGTCAATATAGCAGCACCAGCTATAGCCATAACCATACCTGAACCTGCGATTTTGGTATCCTCTCCCAAGTTTCTCATGCCTAAACCATAAATTGTTGGAAACATTGCTGACATAAATCCCGATATCGATATTAATGCATAAATACCAATAAAACCACTTGCATATATAGCTATCAATGTTGCAGTTATTGCAAGTACTCCCAGACCAGACAATATATTTACTGGTTTTATATACTTCATGAACCAGGTACAGGTAAACCGTCCAATAACAAAAAGTATTAATGATAGTATGTAATATGTTGCGCCGGCTTGTTCTGCTGTACGTGGAAGCAACACATCAATGCCAAAAAATTCTGCCAAATTATAAACCCCCCCCGCAATTGGTTCAACACCTCTCAGAGCAGCAATAACCTCTTCTTGTGAAGGATTAACACCCAACCCCGCAATTACTGAGTCAAGGTTGAGAGTTTGCATAGCGTAACGTATTATAAATGACCATACGGCAATTTGTGCTCCGACATAGAAAAACTGTGCTATAACCCCCCAAGTGTAGTTTTTATTCTTTTTTAGCCTGTTCCATGTGGCTTTTAAATGCAAACTTTTATCATCATCCTGAGCTTTTGGCATCATGGTAAATAAAATCAATAACAATAAAACAAGCATTATAACCCCTAAAATCAAATATGTTGTTGTCACAGCATTAAGTTCAATATTTTGTATAGCTCCTAATTCAGACATACTTAGAGTAGCTCTTTCATCTGCAGTCAAAGTGTTTAACCGTGATAATACAAAAATCTGACTCACAAGTACACCTGTTAAAGCACCAAAAGGATTGAAAGACTGTGAGAAATTAAGTCTCCTGGTAGCAGATTCCGGATCTCCTAAAGAATATACATATGCATTTGTTGCTGTTTCAAGTACAGACAATCCGGCGAATAGTACAAATATAGCGAATAGATATGTTGCAAAACTAAGTGGCGAACTTATATTGTTTACAAGCATTGCCGGATAGAAAAGCATGGTTCCCAGCACACACATACCCAATCCTAACAAAACTCCGGATTTATATGTATGTTTTTTTATAAAAATTGCACCTGGCAAAGCAAAACAACCATACCCAAGGAGGTAACAAACTACTTGTATCCACGCTGTCTGGGTATCGGTCAGACTCATAATTCGCTTGAATGCAGCAAGCATAGTGTCAGTCAAGTTATTGGGTACTGCCCAAATAAAGAACAATGCAGTAAGAAGTATAAATGGGAACAGTATCCCCGGTGGTACTAAACGGTGTTTTTCTATGTCTTTATTCATACAAGATATTTTGATAATATTATTTATTACTTGTGTTATTGGTTCAGTCTACATTTTCATCGAAAATTATAACTTTTAATAATATCAGAAGACAGATTTCAGTGTATCAAGACTGGTACCTAAAAGTACCTCGGAGATTTGAGACAACATTAATTCATCTCCTACGAAATGAAAAACATTATGTTTATGAGATAAAGTCTGTCCCGGTTCAAGAAATGCAGCTGGAGAGCTGCTTTCCAACTCAAGGAAAGGCCCCATTATACTTCCATCCTCCAGAGGTCCATCATTATATGCATTTAGAGCATCACCAACTATTGGATCTGTTTCCGGATTCCATTCCTGATTTAGATATACAAATTTGGGATTAACACCGAATGTTACAACAGTCAGACGATTAGTTATCGGATCGTAATTACCTGCAATACCCCGGGTTCTGAGAGCATTCATACCCAGCTTACCTCTTGATTTTCCATCAGTTTTAAAGAGCAATACACCATCTTGATCAATCAGTCTGTCAGAAGATATTTCTCCAAAATAGTCTGACTTTACAATATTCCCCAACTCTTTCGGGTCACCTTTATGGTAAGGTATAATTGTCACGGCAGAATCAGATGGATTAAACATATCAAGCATCCATATACAGATAGTTCCTGTTTCTTTATCCCATTTAAAATCGTTCTGATTAGTGATTTTATTTACTGTTGAATAGGCCACTGAATTTACCCCTTGTGGAATCTTCAATTTCAATTTACGTTCTATTTCTTCTTCATTTAATAAAGAAATTGTTCGTTCAACAGCCAATTTCAGACGTGTACCTTTATAATTATTCAATACAATATCTTTTATAAAAGTAGCATTGTTATTATCAGCATCCTTTACTTCCCACTCTTCAATATCTATTGCTTTTGGTGTATGCCAGTTTTCAAATATCTGTTCATGGCCAGGTTCAAAGAAAATTGAGTATCTGCCCCCTTCCGGTCCCAGCCATAAACGATTTTCACCTCCAAATCCATTCATGTGTTCATCAACAATACCTGAATCAAAGAACTTGTAATTTACAAATCCGTGACTATTCCCTTCCAGTCCATTAGCAGTTGAAGTGAATACTTTAGCCTGATATTTTGCAGAAAGAATAATCTGTGCTTTTTCATCTTCTGATTTTAGAAGTATGATACTATCTTTTTCAGATAGATAATTCAGATCATATCCAAACGTACCTTTTTCATACTCTTTTCCCATATCTTCTGATCTATTTTTATTTTCCGAACATGATATTATCCCTATACCAACTATCAATAAAACAGTGAATAGAATAATGTTTTTTGATTTCATATTTATTCTAAATTAAAATTACCAAACTTGTCAAGTATCCTGTTATAAGCCTCTGCTGCAGCACCATTTCCCCAGTCGTAAATTGTAAATTCACCCATACCTTCCCCATCAGGGCCGGTTCTGCCACCATGTCCGTAATTTTCCATCATGAATCCATAATCCTCTCTTCCGAAAAATGGATAAACTTTCTCCCATTGTTTCATAGTCTGAGGGTTTTCAGGACAATACATCATTACAAACGAAGCTTTAAGGGCAGCATATCCCCTCTCAATATACTCAGGTTTATTAAGTAATTTACCATACTGTATAATCAGTTCAGCAAATAGACTTTGTCGTGAGTCATTCCATTCAGCATCAGCATTAAGAACACCAAATCCTCCTAATACGTTAACAAACATATAGGGTGGTTGCCAGGAAGCTTGTGTCATAAGCATCTCATCCAATGTTCGTTGACCATACTTCAAATATTTCTCTACACCTGTTACTTTATAACTCTTCAAAAGTGCTTCAGCTGTCCAGAACATCGATAAATTATTCTGTTTATACATATTATTCCTGGAAATCTTACTACCAATCAAATTATCTGAACCATACCGTGAGCATGACCAATAAGTCTCGAAATCCTCCCATCTGCCAGTTGGGATTATTTCTTCAATTATAATATCCATAGCCTTAAGAGCTGCATCACAATACCTCTTTTCTTCGGTCAACTCATAAAGTTTCAGAAGAAATGTCACTGACATAGAAGTTTCAGGAGAACTGTTTAAATGGCTCATAGGTTGCAGAGTATTCAAGTTTAGCCATCCCGGGAAAAAGCCCTCTTTTGATTGGATAGTCAGCAGAGATTCCGCATAGTCTTTTGCATATTCAAGCAATCTTTCGTCCTTTTCAAGATCTTCATACCATCTTAGCATTAACAACGCCGTCCAGCTCATATCTAATATATGAAAAGGAGACTCTTCAGGATTCCAGGTATAGGGATTACGGTTTGAATTTCCCCAGTAATGTGTGTCCCATCCCTTACTTCGGTAAAATGTCTCTCCTCCTATCTCTTTCTGATGCATTTCTGTACCAATGAGCCCATAAAAGAAACCCTCTTTCTTAGGAAATGAGAGTGCAAGCTCCTTTGTAAGCAGAGCTTTTTCCATTAGCTCCTTTTTACCAGTACGTCTTGCATATCTATACAATCCACTTGCAGATCGAAGTGAACTGAACCACGCCTGATTCCATACAGATCTGAACTCCCTTTCATTTATTTCACCAGGATAGTTAGGACTTTGAGTAACATTTACTATAAAAACCGGAGAACCAACATTCCTGCCGTTCAGTTCAAACTCCTGCCATACACTTTCACTCCAGCTGTTGAAAGCCCAGTTATAAGTGTGCTCAACATAGTTCTCAAGATCTCCATCAACAGGATTTCCTGATTGATACAGATCATGTCCCCAGTTGGTCCATAAGAAGTTTAAAGCCAACCTGAATGGGTTATTCAATGCATTCTCATCATCTGAATGAATTATGTAAAAACCAAATTCCACTTCACCTTTAGGGTATATTGCACCTGGTTCACGTGTAAAAAGTATATGGTTATCTACTCTGCTATTACTCATTCCAATGACTAGACGATTCCCTGGCGCATCCAAATCCATATACCACCTGACGGGTGTACCTCTTTTCATTATATCAAGATCCGGAATAAGCATTAACATACTATTCCTATCAGATGCAATAAGTGCAGGAGAACGAAATACATGCTGCTCAATTACATGACTATCTGTAGGAGTAAGATGTGGCGCCCAGTGATATTCTGGATTAAATGCAGGAGTTACCACTACTTGCCAATCATCTTGCTGAATTTGCTTGTCAAGTATAAAAAATATCCTTACATGAATAATGTTTTTATCTATCACCGTAATCTCATTCACACCTTTACTCACTCCCAAAAGATCATACTCAATTTTCTCAATATAACTTTTGAGGTCTGATGACAATATAATCGGTTCACCTCCTGAAAGAGGATAAAATGATGCAGAAAAAAATATATATATTAATATTAATAACTTCTGACTTTTATTACCAGAATTGTAAATATACTTTTTCATTATATCTGATTTTTAATCTATTCACCCAATAATTATAAAAGTAAGTTCTAACATATTAATTTTTAATAAATTAGATCTGCTGTTATCACTGAGATGAACCGATTTTATAAACCATCCGGATCAGTATTTTAAGAGATTAAATCTTTTTCCAAAGAAAGAAATTCAGATATCAATTAAGTTCCAATTCATGCCATGAAGGTAATTTAGGAAATGTTGCGTGAGGTTCTGACTGATACCAAAATACAACAGAAGAGATATCAGACTGCTGTTGCAAATACCTATGTCCGTGACGCCATCCCAAATCCTGTATTGTTATTCTTAAATCCTTTTTAAACCTAATAGGATCCATAATGTGCCAGCGGTATAGGCCGAATCTTTGACCTGCCCTGTAAATCTGATCCGGTGGTAAAACCTGCACCAAACCTGAATATGGAGTAGTAAAAGTTACATATTTGCCATTACGGTCGAAATTGTATGAGCCAAGAAAATAATCTTCAGTACCTGTACCAATAATAGTTGGAAACTGTTTATCACCGTCCATAAAGAATTTTATTTCTCCTTCTCCCCACCAACCATTGTTATTCACTTGCCAAGCCATATATACACCTACATAATGTCCTTCTCCTTTGATACCATCAACAATAGTATAATCTGATGTCTGATTTACTTTAGTTCTCCTGAATTGAGCATGGAAGTAAGCTGCATCATCCGGAACATCAGTAAGAGTATAGTCAACCTGATAATAGAGGTTCATTGGCTCAGAATCATTAATATTAGTCATGGTTATACGTGCCTTTTTTCTGAAAGGCATAACCCAGTAACTATTAAAGGCACTCCCCGGATTAACAGTTACAGGTAATGAATTCAGATGAGCATACTCATTCCACCCCATTCCAAAGAAATGACCAATTGGAGCTTCAACAGAAGGTTCCTTTTCATCATCCCAGTAAATCCTTATAATAGAGAAACGCCAGTTTCCTGTAGGAGTCATCCAAATATGCTGAATTGCACCTGGACCATCAATTTCTGCCATTGTAAAGGTTTCACCGGGTTGAATAGTTACAAATGGATTAACCTTCCATCCCTGTCCCAGGTCACGCGCAGGTTCAGTGGCATTAGCAGTATTCCTTGGTGCATTTGGATCTGGTATTGCCATTCCACCTTTACCCTTTTCACCTGTAAAGTTTTCAGGGCTTATTGATCTTGTCTCCGCATTTGATAGTCGATACAGATTACCCATATTCATTTCCAAACCTGAAAATGAACGATTTTGTGCAAACAATCCTGTTGAAAAGAGCAATATTGCTAATATTAAATTAAACTTTGATTTCATATTAATTGAAGTTTATTCGTTATTGAATTTTACATTTTTACTTTTTATAAGGAGAGTAATAGACCTTTCACCATTAAACCAAATAATATTATCAGTTTTATTATTGACTTAAAAATGAGCTAACAACAAGTTACAAGTTTATTATCTGTATAGTGGTCCATAATTTGCACAAGCCCTATAATCTGCACCTTCGTTGTCGGAACCAAAAGCCGACCAGGCTGAAGGGCGAAATATTTTTTCATCCTCTACATTATGCATATTTACAGGAATAGAGAGGGAAGATGCAAGTGTTATTAAATCAGCGCCAATGTGTCCATAGCTTATTGCTGCATGGTTTGCTCCCCAATAATTCATAACAGAGTATACATCCTTGAATCTACCATTACCGGTAATTCTTGGCACAAAAAATGTAGATGGCCAGGTTTTATCAGTACGCCCGTCAATAAGCTTGAACACCTCTTCAGGTAAAGTAGCAGTCCACCCCTCTGCAATCTGCAAAACAGGACCCAGTCCTTTTACAATATTTATGCGACTCATTGTTACAGGCATATTTGCTTTTGTAATGAATTGCGATGAAAAGCCCCCACCCCTCATATATTCAAGTGAAGCGGGATACCATGTAGTAGCATCCAGCATTTTTTCAACCTCCTCATCACTTATTTCCCAGAATGGTTTCATAACAGGATTTCCTTCAGAATCTGTTTGTTGTCCTGTTCCATCTAAAGTGCAAGAACCAGAGTTTTTGAGAAAAATGGCACCATTTTCTAATATTCCATCAGGTTTCCATCCACTGATCCTTTCTATAGCCTCAGGACTCCAATAAGTTCTTACATCTGCAAAAATCTGAGATCTGTTTGTAAGCAGCTGGTTAAATAGCATACTAATTCCATTCAAATGATCATCCTCTGTGGCAAATGTAAATGGTTTGCGTTTTCCATTCCAATCGAATGAAGAGTTAAGTATAGCTTCTGAAAAATCACCATTAGGAAGAAAATCGGTCCACTGTCGTTGACCCTGAAAACCTCCTGCAATTGCATTATGTCCAAGTGCCTCTTCTATATAACCAATTTTCTCAAGTTCAGGATTTCCAACCATCAAATCCCTGAATATCAAAGTCATCTTCACCACAAATTCCCAATCCTTATCCTTCTGTTCACGACTATGTTTCTTATGCTCAGGGTTAAAGTCTTCTCCTTCACGGCTTACACAATTATCTTTTGTCCACTGCAATGCTTTTTCATACTCCTCTTTATCATATATTCCCAATTGGATACGACGCATTATTTCGACTGAATCCACATACTCGGTACGCATTCCAAGATATTCCTGAAGAAAATCAGAATCGGTCATTGATCCCCCTATTCCCATAGATACAGATCCAATTGATAAATAAGATTTGCCTCTCATAATAGCTACTGCAAGACCAGCTTTTGCAAACCTTAGCAGTTTCTCACGAACATCTTCCGGAATTGTTTCATCTCCAACATCTTGAACATCTTTTCCATAAATTCCAAATGCTGGTAATCCTTTCTGACTATGTACGGCAAGAGCAGCACTTAAATATACAGCTCCTGGTCGTTCTGAACCATTAAACCCCCAGATAGCTTTTGGTATATTAGGATTCATATCAATGGTCTCAGATCCATAACACCAGCAGGGGGTAACTGAGAGTGACAGACCAACATTTTCTTTTTCAAATTTCTCTGCACACATTGCAGCTTCCTTTACTCCTCCAATACAGGTATCAGCAATAACACACTGAACGGGAGTTCCATCCGGATACCTAAGGTTTTCACTATACAACTTTGCTGCACTTCTTGCAAGATTCATTGTTGTTTCCTCCAATGATTCTCTTACACCATCACGCCTGCCATCTATTATGGGACGTATTCCAATTTTCGGATAAGAGTTTTTCATAAAATTTGAATTTATATTAGTTATATCAATCGTTTAACTAAGAAATAAAGGATTAATTATTCAAATCATTTACTACTAGTTCCGAATCAAGAACTATTCTATTAACTTCATTTTTTTTGTCTTCTATTTGCTCAATAAGCATATCTGTAGCTCTTCTTGCAATTTCTTTTATTGGTTGTTTTATAAATGGTATAGAATAGGGTAGAATATAAAAGGCATCATTCTCATCAAAACAGGTTATTTGAATATCTTTTTGAATAACAATGTTATTCTTGATTAAAGATTTTACCCCATTAATAGATATAGAGTTTGTGGTAAAAAATATACCATCAATTTTAGGGTTATTATTAATCATTTTGTCAATTGCTTCAGATATATCCTCTGATAAGTGATTATATCTTACCTCTTTTATGTTTTCAGGATAAAATATACCGAAATTTTTCAATGCTTCAATTGCACCTCTTTTGCGCTCATTAACATGATAATGATCCTGTTTATATGATATCACTCCAATATTTTTACATCCTTTTTTAATCAGTTGTTCCGTTGCTTTATATGATATTTCATAGTTATTTATCATTACCGAGTTTACATTTAATTCAGGAAATGTTCTATCCACTAAAACTAATGGTATATTATTCAAGGTTAGCTTATTAAGTAAATCCTGACTTTTCTCCGTAGGGGTAATTATAAAACCATCTACTTGTCGGGAGCTCAAGAAATTAATCACAAGTTCCATCTCGTTCAAATTTTCATTTGTGTTACCTATGATAACTGTATATCCTTTCTGCTGTGCAAAATTTTGAATATATAGTGCCAGTGTACCAAAAAATATATTTGAAATATCAGCTATTATAAGTCCTATTGTATTAGATTTTCCTACCTTAAGACTTTTAGCAAGTGTATTTGGAATATAGTTTAGCTCTGCAGCTTTTTCTAATATTTTTTTAGATAATTCCTTGCTTACCCTGCCGTTTTTATCTTTTCCATTAAGAACTAAAGAAACTGTGGCAGAGGATACTCCCAATTCGTTTGCAATAGTTTTCAATGAAATTTTTTTCATAATTATATGTTTATTTGCTAAATAAAGTAAAACTATGGGTATTACAAAGGAAAAAGGTTAATCGTTTAATTACAAATATATTTTTATGTTTTACAACACAAACGGTTTTATTTAAACAATTAATTTATAATGAAGAAGAGTATAAACAGGTATTACTTTAGGTTTATCTCGGTATTGTATATTGCTTACCACGCTCTTATTTGAAAGAAGATTATAAGAGCGAGGTAAGTATTAAGTAAGTATTAAGTAAGAATAAACTAGGGGAAATTCTTTAAACATTGAATCTGAAATGCATTATATCGCCATCCTGAACAATATAATCCTTTCCTTCCACACTCATTTTACCGGCTTCTTTCACAGCATTTTCTGATCCATATGTGATAAAATCCTCATATTTAATCACTTCAGCTCTAATAAAACCTTTTTCAAAATCGGTGTGAATAACTCCGGCACACTGAGGAGCTTTCCATCCATCATGAAATGTCCATGCTCTTACCTCTTGAACTCCAGCAGTAATAAATGTTTTTAAATTCAGTAGTCTATACGCAGATTTAATCAGTCGTGAAACACCTGATTCCTCTAAACCCAGTTCATTTAAAAACATTTGTCGCTCCTCATAATTGTCAAATTCAGCTATCTCTGATTCAATTTTGGCAGCAACTATTAAAATTTCAGCATTCTCATTTTTAACTGCTTCCCTTACCTGATCAACATATTTATTTCCGTTAACAGCACTTGATTCATCAACATTGCAAACATACATTATTGGTTTTGATGTCAGTAAATAAAGATCATTTGCAGCTTTAGCTTCATCTTTAGTATCAAATTCTACAGTTCTTGCAGATTCTCCTCTCAATAATGCTTCTTTAATTTTTGAATAGACATGAAAGGCTAATTTAGCATCTTTATCTCCACCTGTTTTAGCTTGTTTCTCTACCCTGCTGATTCGAGATTCAATAGTTTCAAGATCTTTTAACTGCAATTCTGCATCAATAATCTCTTTATCACGTACCGGATCAACTGTTCCATCAACATGAGTTACATTCTCATCATCAAAACATCGCAAAACGTGCAGGATAGCATCAGTTTCCCTTATATTAGCCAGGAATTTATTACCTAAACCTTCACCTTTGCTTGCACCTTTTACTAAACCGGCAATATCTACTATCTCTACTGTTGTAGGTAATATTCTTTGTGGTTTTACAAGTTCTGCAATTTTATTTAATCTTTCATCAGGAACTGTAATAACACCTACATTAGGTTCAATTGTACAAAAAGGAAAATTTGCTGCCTGCGCCTTAGCATTTGACAAACAATTAAAAAGTGTGGATTTTCCTACATTAGGAAGTCCTACAATACCACATTGAAGAGCCATTTTATGAATTTTTTAAAGACACTATTCCTCTTATAACTTAAAACAAGCTTATATATATAAAAAGTTGAATGTCGGATTTTTGAGGATGCAAAGGTACAAAAAACAATTATAAACCATACTTTGCTGAAATATCCAACATTCTTTCTATTGGTTTAACGGCTTTAATTCTTGTTTCTTCATCAACAAAAATCTCCGGTTTTTCTAATTTCAAACACAAATAAAGTTTTTCCAATGTATTCATTTTCATGTAGAAACATTCGTTACAAGCACATGTGGAATCTTCTGGAGGTGCAGGAATAAAAAGTTTATCAGGATTTTCTTTTTGCATCTGATGCAGGATACCTGCTTCAGTTGCCACAATAAATTTTTTGTTATCAGAATTAGTTGCAAATTTTAAAATTGATGAGGTTGATCCTACATGATCGGCTACTTCAAGCAGATATTTTGGACATTCAGGATGAGCTAAAAGTAATGCATCAGGATACTCTTTTTTTAATTCAAGAATTCTCTCCAGAGAAAATTGCTCATGTACATGACATACACCCTCCCATAACAGCATATTTCTTCCAGTAAGTTTATTAATATAGTCACCTAAATTCTTATCCGGTCCAAAAATAATTTTTTCATCAATGGGAAGCGAATCTACTACCTGTTTGGCATTTGTGGAAGTAACAACTATATCTGTTAATGCCTTAACGGCAGCTGTTGTGTTTACATAGGATAAAACAGTATGTCCTGGATTCTCATCAATGAATTTTTTAAATTCTTTGGCAGGACAACTATCCGCAAGTGAGCAACCTGCTTTCATATCTGGAATAAATACCCTTTTTTCGGGACTTAATATTTTCGCTGTTTCACCCATGAAATGTACACCACACAACACTATAATATCAGCTGTTGTTTTGGCTGCCCACTGAGCAAGTGCAAGACTATCACCTACAAAATCTGCAATATCCTGTATATCAGAATCCTGATAGTAGTGCGCCAAGATAATTGCATTTTTTTCTTTTTTTAGTCTTACTATATTTTGAATGATTTCTTCTTTACTCATAACCTTATTATTATTATATATAGTTTTAAAATTAAAAAAGATATATGATTGTAATGATAGCCTGTTGATATTGTAGATATCTTATTTTGCAAAAAAGAGAGTTGAATAGTTATTAACCAGTAAATTGAAGTTATCAACAGTTATCAACAACTTATTTTCTGTTTAACTTTATAATTCAGTGATAATTATAAATGTTATCATAAACTGTATATACTTTGCAAAGTTAATAATTATTTTCCTTTATGATATAAAACCACTGTTGAAAAGAATGTGAAACTTCGATGCTAATTAAAGCTACTTTTATTTGGGTTTATTCAAAATTATTATAGCGTAAATTTTATCTGAATAAACAAATTAGTTTATCAATATTTTTGCACATCTGATTTACAACTTATCAACAACTTATCTAAAAGCTTTATTTTTACCTTAAAAGCTTAAGAGATAAATTATTAAAAAGAAAAACGAATAATTATATATTGTTAATAGATCCGAGAAGTTTTTTTATTTAGAACATTCTTTTTACTACATTTGTTTGTATTTTATGTTGAATGTGAAGAAACTATACTTAATATATCTTCTATTTTCAGTGATTATCGTCACAAACTCCTGTATGTCAACGGTAAAAATCACTTCTGTGGTGGAAAAAGATCCAAAGGGAGATTTTCTGCTCAAGTGGGAAGTAAGCCCGGACCAGGAGGGTGATATTGATATTTATTCATCACTATCCGATAGTTCTCTTACAAGTTTCACACCTGTAACAACCACAAAAATTGCAAATCAGGTATTAACATTGAATCCTACAGGTTCAGGATTAAGGGAATATTTTATATTACGTACGGCGGGAGTTCAATCAGGAGTTGTAGCAAATCGGGTAATCGATATGAACAACATTAAAAACTTTAGAGATATTGGAGGATATTTTACAACAGATGACAGACAAATAAAGTGGGGACAAATATATAGGTCAGCTGACTTAAGCAGTGCTACTCTTTATGATCAGGAAAAAATAAGAAGATTAAATATTAAAACAATAATTGATTTCAGATCAGAAAAAACAGCTGGTAAATATCCTATACTTATACATCCCTCTATCAGAAAAATTTCACTTCCGTTGCTACCAATGGATGCAGAGAAATTGGATGCACAATTGTTAAATGATAATTTTAACCGTAGTGATGCCATCAGATATGTTCAGGAATCTTATATAGATATAGTAGAAAATCATAAGGAGCAATTTGGTGAGATGTTTGATATATTAACAAATGATGCTAATTATCCCATTTTATTATCAGGATCTTTGGGAAAAGATGGAATAGGGCTGGCATCTTATTTTATTTTATATGCTCTGGGTGTAC